>NZ_AMPR02000333.1:0-2029 GCF_000307735.3 Cupriavidus sp. HPC(L)
GAATTCGCGATCCTGCTGATCCCGCTGTTGCTGATGCTGTGCGGCGTCGCCGAGTTCGGCCGCGCGATCTACCAGTACGACGCGCTGACCAAGGCCACGCGCGGCGCCACGCGCTACCTGTCGCAGTTCTCGCCCGACGACGCCGGCTATCCGGCCGCGCAGGCCAAATGCATGGCGGTCCATGGCAACACCGGCTGCACCGGTGCGCCGCTGGTCGGCGGCCTCAGTACCGCGATGGTGGTGATCTGCGACCGCGTCGATGCGGGCGGCTGTCCGGGCATGGCCTTCGCCAACGTCAATACCTACGACAACGGCGCCGGCGCCGGTGTGCCGGCCGGCACGGTCAACCTGGTGGCGGTCAAGATCACCGGCTTCGCCTACTCGCCGATCCAGCCGCTGATCGATGTCAGCGGCCTGGTCTTTTCCGATGTGATGACCGTGATGAGGCAAGTGCTATGAATCCCGCTCTCCGCCGTCGCGCCATGCGCATGCGGCGCGCGCGCCAGCGCGGCGCCACCGTGGTCGAGTTCGCGATCGTCGCGATGCTGTTCTTCACGCTGCTGATCGGCGTGGTCGAGATGGCGCGCGTGCTGTTCCACTGGAACACCGCCAGCGAGGCGACGCGCTGGGGCGCGCGCATGGCCGTGGTCTGCGATGCCAATGCCGCGATCATCAAGACCCGCATGGCGACGCTGATGCCGCAGCTGGCGCCGTCGAACATCGCGCTCGACTACGAGCCGGCCGGCTGCGACAGCGATCCCGATACCGCGCGCGCCAGCTGCGCCAGCGTGACGGTCAGCGTCACCGGCCTGACCGTGCAGACGCTGGTGCCGATGATTCCGATGACGCTGCCGGTGCCGCCGTTCGCCACCACGCTGTCGCGCGAAAGCATGAACAGCGCGACCGGCGGCCCCGTCTGCAGCTGAACATGCGCACAGAACAACGAACAGGAGAAGCCGCCATGCTGACGATTCTGATCGCCTCCGAGCAAACCGACCGGCTGTCCGAGATCACCCGGCTATGCACGCAGTGCGGCTCGTTCCAGACGCTGGCGCTGGCCGAGGCGCCGGCGCGCATCGCGTCCCATGCAAGCCAGCTGGCGCTGGCGGACATGCTGGTGATCGCGCACGGCAGCATGGGACCGGCGCAGATGCAGGGCATCGAGGCGATGCGGCAGCAGCATCCCGAGCTGCCGTGCATCCTGATCACCGACGCGGTCGACCCCGATTTGCTGATCAAGGCGCTGCGCAGCGGCATCCGGGACGTGCTGGCATGGCCGCTGGAGCAGGGCCAGCTCGGCGACGCGCTGCGCCGGCTGCAGGCCGCCGGCACGCAGCGGCGCCGTCGCGCCGCGCGGCTGATATCGCTGCTGTCGTGCAAGGGCGGCGCCGGCGTGACGTTCCTGACCGCCAACCTCGGCCATGCGCTGGCCGCGCAGGGCAAGCGCGTGCTGGTGCTGGACCTGAACCGGCAGTTCGGCGATCTGGTGCATACCATTTGCGACCGTACGCCGCCGGCGACGCTGCCGGACGTCTGCGCGCAGATCGACCGCATGGATGCGGCCTTCCTCGAAGCGTGCCTGACGCCGGTGGCCGACGGCCTGGACGTGCTGGCCGGTGCGGCCGATCCGATCAAGGCGGCGTCGGTGCGCAAGGAACAGGTCGAGTGGATCCTGTCGCTGGCGCTGCCCCACTACGACTTCGTGCTGGTCGACGCCGGCCAGGCGATCGATCCGGTGTCGATCGGCGTGCTCGACCGCAGCGACCGCATCGGCGTGGTGCTGCAGCCGACCATCGCGTACGCGCGCACCGGCCGGCGCCTGCTCGACATCCTGCGGGCGCTGCGCTACCCCGACGACAGGATCCGCGTGCTGCTGAACCGCGACGATCGCCGCAACGAGCTGGACCGGACCTCGCTCGAGCAGATCTGCGGCACCCCGGTCTGGCAGGCCCTGCCCGAGGACGCGGCCACGGTCGCCGCGGCGATCAGCCACGGCGAGGCGGTACTGGCGATGCACCGGCGCAGCGCG
>NZ_AMPR02000332.1:0-2037 GCF_000307735.3 Cupriavidus sp. HPC(L)
GCGGCAGGGCCGGACCGACGAATGGCGCAAGGACGGCGATGCCGCTCAGCGCGCGTTGCCCACGGCCGATGAGGCCGCCGCCAACGCGGCGCAGACCTATGAGGCGACCGTGCGGCGGCCGGGCGCCACGCAGCAGGAGATCGACACCGCGCGCGAACGCCGCGACGAAACGCGGCTGGCGCAGGCGGTCGCGCATGGCCGCAGCGATGCGCTCGCGTCCACCGAGGCGAGGCGCGCCGCGGAGGGCGAGTACGCGCTGGCGCTCGAAGCCCATCGCACGCACGATTTCTCCGGGGCCGCGCCGGCCGGCCCGCTGGCACCGTCCGCACCGTCCGGGCCGCTCGCGCCATCCACGCAGCCGCCGGGATCGTTGCCGAGCACGGGCCCTTCGCTGTCGACCTCGCCGCTGCTGACGCCAAATTTCGGCGAGGCCGCGCGCCCGGCGCCATGGACGGTGTTGCCGCCCGGTATCGATGCGGCGGCCGGCAATGCCAGCGGGGACACGGCAACCCCGCCGCCCACATCCCCTGCCTCGACGAGTTCCACGTCGGCCACCGCGCCGCTGCTGGCTGCGCCCGGTTCGCCGCCGGTTGCCGTCAAGGAGAACGGGCGATGGTATGTCCAGTACCCAACCCAGTTCTCGGTGCAGTCTCCCACCCTGTACGGCAGCTATCCGGCTGCCTCGACAACGCTGTCGATCCCGGGGCAAAGCCCATCGCGCGTCGAAATGGATCCGGTCACCGCACGCGTCTGGGAAGCGCATGCGCAGCTGCAGTCGGCCATCGCCGCCGAGGACACCGCATGGCAAGACTATGAGACGCTGAACAACGATGCGCAGGCCATCGCGCAGGCTCGCCGCGACGGCAATGCGTCGGCCAATGCCAATGGCGCCAGCCCCGGCCAGAACCCCGGCGCCGACGCAGATCCCGAACTGACTCGGCTCACCGCGCAGGTCGACACCGACCATCGCGCGCTGCTGGCCGCGCTCGGCGCCCGCCTGACCGCCGAAGACCGTGCGCGCGACCTCGGCGTCGACGTGGAGAAGGACGAGACCGTGGTTTCCACCGGCGAGGCGCTGGAGCGCGCCC
The DNA here is from genome assembly GCF_000307735.3 of Cupriavidus sp. HPC(L). Classification (NCBI taxonomy): domain Bacteria; kingdom Pseudomonadati; phylum Pseudomonadota; class Betaproteobacteria; order Burkholderiales; family Burkholderiaceae; genus Cupriavidus; species Cupriavidus sp. HPC(L). The sequence goes on from NZ_AMPR02000332.1 coordinate 1,089, forward strand.
GTGCGACGGCGTCGGCCAGCGCCGCCGAACTCGAACGCTATCGCAGCGAGCGCGACAGCGGCGCGGCCAGCGACGACGTCGAGCGCTTGCGCAACGAGCATCAGGCTTGGAAGCGCGAGCATCCGTTCCTGCGCGAGCAGGACGCGCCGACCTGGGCGCCGCTGCAGCAGGCGCTGGACAACGAAGACGCCGCGCGCCAGCAACTGGTGCAGGAGGCCGCGCAGGCCGGCGCCGCGCAGGATACGCGCGCGCTGACCGCGACGCTGACGCCCGAGCAGCGCGAGGACCCTGCCGCGATGTACGAGTTGTTCGTCTCCGAGCCGCGCGCGATGGCGCAGGGCGTCATCAACCAGCACTACGTCGACTACGGCGGGCGACCCTACGAGATGGCGGGCCGCACGCACGCGCGCAACATGGCGGGGCTGGCGCTCGGCATTCCGCCCGAGGTGCAGCTCGCGGGCGACGCCGACGCGCAGATGGAAACGCTGCGCAAGCAGGACATCTTCGCCGGCATCGACGACGACTACGCCGACATGCTCGACGTGGTGGCCGACCAGCTGATCGAGCAGGGCGGCGAGCATGCGCGCGTGACGCTGCTGCCGGTGGTCTACGCCAGCCGCGAGCGTGGCATCACCCGCACAATGCTGTTCAAGGTCGAGACCGGCCAGGGTCCGCGCTTCGTCGACGAGGCCGGGCGCGCCTACGACGACCTGAAGGACTACCGCGAAAACAATACGCTGCCGGCGGCGGACGCCGTGCTGGCGATGCCGCGCGACGGCGAGTTTACGGTGGACAGCAAGGGCAATATCGAGCTGGAGATCGGCGACGCGCGCATCGAGAGCGGCTGGGAGAGCTTCCGCCGCAAGACCCATCTCGATACGGTGGCAGCCGGCGTCGGCATCGTCGCCGGCGTGGTGCTCGTGGTCGGCTCCGGCGGCGCGCTGGCGCC
>NZ_AMPR02000331.1:0-2085 GCF_000307735.3 Cupriavidus sp. HPC(L)
TGGGCTGCACGCCGCGGCGCCCGCGCAGCAGCAGCGGCACGCCGGCGCGCTCCTCCAGCTTGCGCAGCTGCTCGCTGACCGATGACTGCGACAGGAACAGCCGTGGCGCGGCGGCCGACAGGCTGCCGCTGTCGGCCACCGCGACGAAGGTACGCAATTGTTCGAGATCGAAGCCGCGCATGTCTTGCTCCAGGTTCGCTTCTGGTTTCGGCGATACCGATGGATGGTATCGCATCTTCCCGCTTTTCCGATGGCAGGGCGGACACTAGCATCGAGTCAGTGGCGGGTCGGCACGGCGGTATCGGGCCGGCCCATGCCACCTGCCATTTGATGCAACGACCATTCGAAGAGGAAACCGCGATGCCCCATCTTCAACTGCAGATTTCCGGTCACCCCAACGCCGCGCTGACCGCGAAGGCCGCCGCCACCGTCGCCGAACTGACCCGTACCGTGCTCGGCAAGAAGCCGGAGGTGATGGCGGTGGCGGTCCAGTATGTGCCCCACGACGCCTGGTTTATCGATGGCCAGCCGCTCTCCGCGCTCGGGCGCAACGCCTTTCATCTCGATATCAGCGTCACCGACGAGACCAATACCAAGGCGGAGAAGGCGCGCTACCTCGAAGCGGTGCACCATGCGCTGTCCGAGCTGATCGGCAATGTGCACGACTGCTCGTACATCCATGTGATCGATGCCCGCGCGGCGGCGTACGGCTATGGCGGCCGCACGCAGGAATACCGCCATCAGCACGGGTCGACGTTGTAGGGCGGGGCTCAGCCGGCGGGCAGCCGATACAGGCGCCGTGGCTGTCCGTCCGGCGACAGTTCGAACACGACGCCGCCGCCGCTGTCGGCCCCTTGCCCGGTCAGCGCGGTGATGTTGACCTGATGGGTCACCATCACATACGGCCCGCCGCGCGGATCGAGCCGATCGATGAAGCGCGACAGTTCTGCGGTCTGATCGGTGCGGGCGCCGGCGTCGCCAAAGAACGAGTTCAGCAGCGGCAGCACGGTGACGGGGCCGAGGTCCATCAGCCGCGCGGTGTCCTGGCAACGGCACCAGGCGCTGGCCCACACCGCACTGGGACGAAAGCCCGCGGCGCGCCAGGCCGCGCCGAGACGCTGGGCCTGTGCGCGCCCGCTCGCATCGAGATTGCGCTGCGTCCGGCAGGAGTTCAGGTCGAAGCCGGGCGGGTCGCCGACGCCCGGCGCGGTGGCATGGCGCAGCAACACGACCACATTGGGACGAGCGAGCGCCGAAACGGGTAGTGTGGGGATCGGTTGCGCGAGGGCGCTGGACATGCCCGCCGGCATGGCCGCCGCCAGCAGGGTCCAGCAGGCGAGCCGGGCCGCGACGGCGAACGCCTTGCGGCGCCACGGGGAGGGCGAGATGGCGGCTTCGCTGCGATCGATCATGTTGCTCCTCCTTGCGCCCGGCCGTCCCGCCCGCGGGCCTCGCTGGCTCGGTGCTACCGGCTGAGACCGCGCGCCGAGATCGGCCACAGCGACTCGACCTTGCCGTCGCGCACGCCGACCAGCGTGTCGTACAGGTTCAGCGTCGGGTCGCAGTGTCCCGGCACCAGCCACAGCGGTTCGCCCAGCTGCGGCAGCGCCGGCAGCTCGCCGCCGGCAGCCGGCACCGGGCGCACGATGCCGTGTTCGTCATTGGCGGCGACATAGGCCAGCCGCGTGCTGCGCCTGCCGCCGCCGAACTGGCCGCCGTGGCGTTCCCCGGCGTTGCGTTCCCCGGCGTTGCGCTCTCCGGTGTTGCGTTCCCATACCCACGGCAGCCCCGAATCGACCGCCATCGACTTCAATCCCGCGTCGACCACGACCTGGCCCTGTGCCGCGGTGCTCATCACCGTGGTCGCGATAAACAGGCTGTGCTCGAAGCGCAGCGCTTCGGCCGCGCCGCCGCCATCGATCCCGCCGCCGATTCCGCCGCCGGTTCCGCTGGCCGCGACGCCCTCATTGCTGCCGTAGTCGCCATCCATGAAGACGTACGACCCGGGCTGGATCTCGGTGAAGACGCCGCTGGCCAGATCGAATTCGACGCTGCCGCTGCCGCCGCCGGTGACCACCTGGCAGG
>NZ_AMPR02000330.1:0-2094 GCF_000307735.3 Cupriavidus sp. HPC(L)
ACGGCCCCGCTGGCGCCGCGGCTGGCGCGCGACATCGAGGCGCGCACCGGCGCGCCGCTGCTGGAAATCTACGGCAGCACCGAGACCGGCCACATCGCCACGCGCCGCACCGCGCACGATGCCGCCTGGCAGCTGCTGCCGGGCTTGACGCTGCGCCTCGAGCGCGCGCCGGGTGCGCAAGCCGCAGCCGATGGCGACGATGCCGAAGACGGCCCGGGCTGGCTGGCGAGCGGCGCCCATCTGGCCCAGCCGGTGGCGCTGAACGACGCGATCGAGCCGCTCGACGCGCACCGCTTCCTGCTGCACGGCCGCAAGGCCGACCTGATCAAGATCGCCGGCAAGCGCACGTCGCTGGCCTATCTGAACCATCATCTGAACGCGATTCCGGGCGTGGTCGACGGCGTCTTCCATCTGCCGCGCAGCGAGACGCCGGGCGGGCTGGGCAAGGAGGCGCGGCTGACGGCGCTGGTCGTCGCGCCGGGCCTGAATGCCGCCGATATCGTGCAGGCGCTGCGCGCGCGCATCGATCCGGTGTTCCTGCCGCGGCGCGTGTTCTTCGTCGACAGCCTGCCGCGCAATGCCACCGGCAAGCTGCCGCGCGACCTGCTCGAGCCGCTGGTCGCGCGGCTGCACAGCGGCCAGGCGGCGCGCCGCGACGATCGCGCGCCCACCACCGTGCTCGGGCCGGCATGAACAGCGCCGGCGTCTTCACCATCGAAGCCGGCCACCCGGCGTTGCCGGGACACTTTCCCGGCCAGCCGATCGTCCCCGGCGTGGTGCTGCTGGACCACGCGGTGCTGCGCATCGCCGCCGCGCTGGGCCGTGCGCCCCAGCCTTCCCGCCTTGCCTCGGTCAAGTTCCTGGCGACGGTGACGCCGAACGAGCCGGTCACGGTCCGCTATGCCAGCGTCGGCGATGACCCGGCCGGCGACCAGGCCGACCACCACGCCAGCCACCAGGCCGAGCACACGGTCCGCTTCGAGCTCGAAGGTCCAGGACGCACCGTCGCCAGCGGCATGCTGACGCTGCCGGGCGCGGCCGGGCCCACCGACGCGGTGGTATGACGGCACCGGACAACAGCCACGCGGCGCCGGCCGACGACTGGAGCAGCCAGCCCGAGCGCAGCCATCTGCGCCTGCTGCGCGCGATGCGCTGGCTGTCGCTGCGGCTGGGCCGGCGCGCCAGCCGCACGCTGCTGTGGCCCGTGGTGGCGGTCTATCTGCTGATCTCGCCGGGCGCGCGCCGCACCTCGCGCCTGTACCTGTCGCGCGCGCTCGGACGCCCGGCCGGCCTGATCGACCTGCTCCGCCAGGGCTTCGCCTTCGCCTCGACGATCCATGACCGCGTCTATCTGCTGAACGGCCGCCTGGACCTGTTCGATATCCGGGTCCACGGCGAGCCGGTCATCCAGCAGGCCATCGCGCGCGGCGACGGCGCCTTCCTGTTCGGCGCCCATCTGGGCAGCTTCGAGGCGGTGCGCACGGTCGGCCTGCGTTATCCGGCGCTGCGGCTGGCGGTGATGATGTACCAGGACAATGCCAGCCGCCTCAACGACGTGCTGGCGGCGATCAATCCCGCGGTGCGGCAGGACGTGATCGCGCTGGGCCGGCTCGACGCGATGCTGCAGGCGCGCGACTACCTGGAGCGCGGCTACCTGCTCGGCCTGCTCGCGGACCGCACGCTGACCCGGCTCGCCACCGATCCGCCGCGGCACTGCGAATTCCTCGGTACGCCGGCGCCCTTCGCCACCGGGCCGCTGCGGATGGCGGCGATGCTGCGCCGGCCGGTGCTGTTCATGACGGGCCTGTACCGCGGGGGCAACCGCTACGACATCCACTTCGACACGATCGCGGACTTCTCGGCGACGCCGGCCGCCGAGCGCGAGGCCGCCATCGAGGCCGCGCTGCGCCGCTATGTCGCGCTGCTGGAGCGGCATTGCCGGGCGGCGCCATACAACTGGTTCAATTTCTACGATTTCTGGCAGGCGCCGGCGCGCGCGCCTGCAAATGGATGATGCCGATCAGCAGCCCATTCGAAAGCCTTCGCTTGCCTACCTTCGGTGCCGCCCTTCGTCTGGGCGCGGCGTGCTGCCTG
>NZ_AMPR02000329.1:0-2154 GCF_000307735.3 Cupriavidus sp. HPC(L)
ACAGCTTCGCCGGCGCGCTTCAGAACAGCGTCGCCGGCTTGGCGATCATCAGATAGAAGATCGCCAGGAAGCTGAACAGCGCCGGCACGCCCAGCGCGAACCACCAGCGGAAGTACCGCCAGTAGGCCGGCGGCAGCGGCGTTTGCGCGCCGGCCGCGGCCGCTGACACGGTCCGCATCCGCATCTGCAGCCAGACCACCGGCAGCCAGCACGCGATGGCGATCACGTACAGCCCGATCGATACGCGCAGCCACGCCAGCTCCCACGAGAAATTGGCGATGCGCATCAGCATGTAGCCGGTCACCGGCTGCAGGATCGCCGTGCTCGTGGTGAACAGCCAGTCCGCGATCACTACATGGCGCGAGGTCACCGCGACCGCGTGGCTGTCGCGCGTCAGCGTGGCGGCCAGCAGATAGAAGGCGCTGCCCACGCCGGTGCCGAACAGCAGCGTGCTGCCGACGACGTGGATCCATTTGACGATCATGTAGTCCATCGCTTGCGCTCCAGCGTGCCCAGCAGCCACAGCACGGCCAGCATGGGCAGGTTCTTGGTCAGCGGACCATAGGGATGCAGCCAGAACTCGGGCAGCCGCACGCTGATGATCACGGTGTAGCCGAGGATCAGCGCGGCCTGCGCGGCCCAGATCCACGGGAAGCGCCAGCGGGCGGGCGCGAAGCACATCAGCCCCAACAGCAGGTCGAGCCCGGCCGCGCCGTACAGCGCCAGCGGCCGCAGCGCCTGCGGTACGCCGGCGCGCGCGAGCAACGCGTAGCTGTCCTCGACCGGATAGAGGCCGAGCGAGACGATGCCGGTGACGATCCAGACCAGCGCGACGGCGGTGCGCAGGATCGGCAACTGCCAGCCGAGCACGGCCTGCGTGCGGGCCGCCTGGCGCCAGCGCGCCGGCACGAATTGATCGACGGCGCGAGGCGGCCGGCCAAGCAGCCGATGCATCGGCGCCGGATCGCCGGTATTGCCGCGCGCGAGCATCGCCAGCGCATCCTGGTTCAGCGGCAGCCCCGGGGCCAGCCGCGTCATCAGCGGCAGACCGGCCCGAACCAGCGCATCGGGCACCGGCACCACGCGCAGCGGGCCGGGCTGCCCGAGCGTGCTGCGCAATTGGCCGAGATAGTCGCGCAGGGTCAGCGCAGTCGGTCCTACCACAGCGATGCGCCCTTGCGGCCAATCCGTGCGCATTGCGGGGGCCGCGCCGCGATTGCCGGCGGCCATCGTCGCCAGCCGTACGATCGCGGCCACCACGTCGTCCAGATGGACCGGCTGCACGCGCTGCCTGCCGCCCTCGGGCAACGCCAGCAACGGCATCGTCGCCAGCGTGCCGAACATCCGCGCGCTGGTCCCCCCCGGCCCGTAGACCAGCGAGGGCTGCAGGATCGCCGCGGGCATGCCGAGGCCGGCGAGGTAGTCGTCGGCGGCCTTCTTGCTCAGGTGGTACGGCGTGGTGGCCTGCTCGTCGGCGCCCAGCGCCGAGATCTGGATCACCGCCCGCACGTCCGCCTGCGCGCAGGCGGCGAACAGCGCGATCGGCGCGCGCCGGTGCAACAGCTCGAAGGTCTGCGCGCCGCGCTCGGCGAAGATGCCGACCGCATTGACGACGACGTCCACGCCGTCGAGCAGCGGCAGCCATGCCTGCGCGTCGGTCAGCGCGCCGAAATCGACGGCACGGAATTCGCATGAGCTGAGGTCGCGCGCGGCCTTCGCCGGATCGCGCACGCCGCAGAGGACCCGGCAGCCGGCGCGTGCCAGCGCCGCGGCGATCGCGGCGCCGATGAACCCGCTGGCGCCGGTCAGCAGCACCGTGGGACGCGCGGTGCCGCCGGTTGCCGCCTCCCGCTCCAAGGAACCGACATGAGCGCCATCCAGGATTTCGTCGGCCGCAGCCTGGTCTCCGGCACCAGCGCCAGCGCGCTGTCCACCATCGCCCTGGCCTGCGGCGGCCATTTCGATTGCCGCAACACGCTGGCGCCGGTCAATGCGGTCAGCCACTGGGTCTGGGGCGATCGCGCGATCCATGCCAATGGTCCGGCATGGCGCTATACCGCGGTGGGATACGTGATCCATCATGCGATGTCGGTATTCTGGGCCGCGTTCTACGAAGCGTGGGTGGGGCGCTCGCCGCAGCGGCGGCGAGCGCCC
>NZ_AMPR02000328.1:0-2171 GCF_000307735.3 Cupriavidus sp. HPC(L)
ACCCGCCGGCAAGGCTTGCTTACCGTGCTGTCGGACGTCGAGGTCCGCACCGATATCGCGGAAACCACGCCGCGCGCGCTGTGGTCTCACGAATTGCGCTGGCTGCGGACGCTGCGCGCGCTCGATCCGGCCGGCTTCGCGCTGGTCTTTCTGACCTTCACCTGGCCGATGCTGGCGTTCGGGCTGCTGCTGGCGTCCTCGCATGCGGTCGCGCTGCTGGCCGTGCTTGGGGTGCTGGCCCGCTCGGCGCGCTGCCGCGATGCCGGCGCGGCGCTGCGCGCGCCGTGGCGCGATGCGCTGCTGCTGCTGGAATGGGCCGTAGCAATGGCCGGCCGGCAGGTGCGCTGGCGCGGTGCGCGTCTTGCGATCGAGTGGACGCGCGATGGGATGGCGAGCGCCGCTGCCCTCTCCCCCGGCCCCTCTCCCACAAGTGGGAGCGGGGAGAATACCAGTGGCCCGTCTCCGAAGCAGCGGTTTGCTGCCCTCTCCCCCGCCTCCTCTCCCGCAGGTGGGAGAGGGGAGAACATCGGGAACTCGTCTTCTGGCTCGAGGTTTGCTCCCCTCTCCCGCTTGCGGGAGAGGGGCTGCGGGAGAGGGCCAGCCCACGCAAAGAAAACAAGCCCGCGACCGCAACACCCTTCCGTCTCACGGAGGCCCCGATGAAGACCCTGTTCCTGCAAGCGCCCTCCTTCGATGGCTTCGATGGCGGTGCCGGGTCGCGCTATCAGGCCAGGCGCGAGATCCGCTCGTTCTGGTATCCGACCTGGCTGGCGCAACCGGCGGCGCTGGTGCCGGACAGCCGCCTGCTCGACGCACCGGCCGACGGCCTGAACCTCGAGCAGACGCTGGCCATCGCCGGCCAATACGAACTGGTGATCGTGCATACCAGCACGCCGTCGTTCCCGGCCGACGTACGTTTCGCGCAGGCGCTGAAGGCACGCTATCCGGCCATCCGGCTCGGCATGGTCGGCGCCAAGGCCGCGGTCGACCCCGGCGGCACGCTGGCCGCAAGCGAGGCGATCGACTTCGTCTGCCGCGAGGAATTCGACTACACCTGCCGCGACGTCGCCGCCGGCCTGCCGTTGCCGCGGATCGCCGGGATCAGCTATCGCGCCCCCGATGGCGCGATCGAACACAACCCGCCGCGTCCGATGATCGAGGACATGGACGCGCTGCCGTTCGTCTCGCCGGTCTACCGGCGCGACCTGAACATTCGCCACTACTTCATCGGCTATCTGCTGCACCCCTATGTCTCGATCTACACCGGCCGCGGCTGCCGCTCGCGCTGTACGTTCTGCCTGTGGCCGCAGACGGTCGGCGGCCATCGCTACCGCGTGCGGTCGCCGGAGAACGTGCTGGCCGAGGTCGAATGGATCCGGCGCAATATGCCGGAGGTGCGCGAGATCATGTTCGACGACGACACCTTCACCGACTTCAAGGCGCGCGTGGAAGAGATCGCGCGCGGGCTTGGCAGGCTGGGCGTGACGTGGTCGTGCAATGCCAAGGCCAACGTCCCCTACAGCACGCTGAAGATCATGAAGGACAACGGCCTGCGGCTGCTGCTGGTCGGCTACGAATCGGGCGACGACCAGATCCTGCTGAACATCAGGAAGGGCCTGCGCACCGATATCGCGCGGCGCTTCACCGAGGACTGCCGCAAGCTCGGCATCACGATCCACGGCAGCTTCATCCTCGGCCTGCCTGGCGAGACGCGCGAGACCATCGAGAAGACCATCGCCTTCGCACAGGAAATCAATCCGCATACGATCCAGGTCTCGCTGGCCGCGCCCTACCCCGGCACCGCGCTGTACCGGCAGGCGCTCGACAACGGCTGGCTGGCGGACGACAAGGTGATCCCGCTGGTCAACGATCGCGGCGTGCAGCTGGCGGCGATCAGCTATCCGCATCTGTCGCGCGACGAGATCTATCACGGCGTCGAGACCTTCTACCGCCGCTTCTATTTCCGGCCGTCCAAGATCTGGGAGATCACCCGCGAAATGATGGGCAGCTGGGAAATGACGCGGCGCCGGCTGCGCGAGGGCGTCGAGTTCTTCCGCTTCCTGCATACCCACGAGGCCTGATTCTGCCAAGCGCGATCCCGCCAACGCCACCGACAAGGACCGCACCGAACGCAGCGGCCGCGGCGGCCGCCGCCGCGGCAACGCGCCGCA
>NZ_AMPR02000327.1:0-2206 GCF_000307735.3 Cupriavidus sp. HPC(L)
AGAAAACCCTTCGCAGTGAGCGGGCCTATGGCCGTGTTCTCCCTCTCCCCGCCGCTCTTCCGCCAGCGGGAGAGGGGGAGAAAACCAATGGCGTCGCCACCGCGTCCTGCGTTCCCGATGTTGTTCTCCCTCTCCCCCTCAGGGGGAGAGGGTTGGGGAGCGGGGGTGGTTCCTCAGCCCTCCCCCAACGCCCCCAACCCCGCTACCGCCGCCCGCACCGCGGTCGTGCATTGCTCGACCACCCCTTCGCGCCAATCGTCGGCGTCGCCATAGAAGGCGCGCCACATGCCCTGGCGGATCAGCGCGCGCTGCGTGTTGTCGGCGTCCGGATGCAGATGCAGCCAATGGTCGCCGCGCAGCGCCTGCAATACGTCCGGCAGCGGCAAGGTGCCGAACTCCAGCGCGATGCCGGCAAAGTCGATATTGGGCAGCGTATCGGGAACGGCGTGCCAGGCCAGCCCGGTCAGGTTGGCCGAGGTCGACGAGCCGTCGTACATCGAGGTCACGTGCTGGCCCCAGATCGCGCGGGTCCGCTCCAGCCGTGACACATCGTCCGGCCCCATGTAGATCGGCTCGCCATAGCCCCAGGGCCCCAGCCCGGTATGGATATCGATCCAGCGCAGGCTGGTGCGTCCCGCGCCGTAGCGCGCCAGGATGCGGCGCAGCGTGTAATTGCTCCAGGTCGCCACGCGGCCGCCATAGAACATGCCGTGCGGATCGTCGTACTGGCCCGCGCTGACGGCGGCCTGATACCAGCCGATGCCGCGCTCGGCGATCGCGCGGGCCAGCGCGGCCTCGTCCTGCTCCGACGGCGGCCAGTGCGCCGGCAGCAGCAGCGGCGCGACCTCGGCATAGGCGGCGTTCTGCGGCAGCGGCCGCGTGAAATCCATGAAGTTGCGGTTCAGGTCGACGTTATCCTCGTTGACCCGGCGCATGTGCGAGAAGCCGTAGGGGTTGACCGCATGGACCAGCAGCAGCGCCGCGCCGGCCTTCGCGCATTGCTGCAGCAGCGCCGCATCGTGCAGCAGCGCGATCTGCGCGCCGGAGCCGCAGAAGCCCTCGGCGCCGTGCATCGCCGAGGTGACGAGGATCAGATGGCGCGCATCGCGCGGGCCGATCCAGGCCACGTCCATCGCCAGCTCCTCGTCCTCGGCGCCGCGCCGCGTCGGATGCGCGAACGGCGTAGGCACGTCGCCAACGTTCTCGGCGGCAAGCCGGAACTTCGCGCGGGCTTCCTCGTAGCGGCTTGAAAAGCAATCGTGCAGCTGCATCGGCGGCTCTCCGGGGCGACCAGGATCGATCACCGCATTAAACGCCATTCCGCCGCGGCGCGCCAGCCGGTACAATCCCGTCCGCACAAGGTTGGATCGATCCAGCGCGGCCGGCGCGGCTTCCCAGGCCCGCCACGCGTCTCAGGTAACACCAGTCCCGATCTCCAGCCGGATTTCCCTCGCGCCCGTTCCGGGTCCCGCCTCTTCCCTTCATTCCGACCGCCACGTCGTTCGACCGGCCCGGGTTGGCACGCCCATCCCACCGGCGCACCGGCGGTCCTTGCTCCTGAGACTTTCGACATGATCGTGCGTTATTCCAAGATCGCCGCGGTATTGGCCATGGCCCTGTTCGCCTCGCTGGTGTCGTTCGGCAATATCACCGACTACGGCACCAACTTCGCCTTCGTCCAGCATGTGTTCCTGATGGACACGACTTTCCCGGGCAACGGCATCATGTACCGCGCGATCCGTTCGCCGGTGCTGCATCACGCCGGCTACATCGGCATCATCGCGCTCGAGACCGCCACGGCGCTGCTGTGCTGGGCCGGCGGCCTTGCCCTATGGCGCGCGCGCCGGCAATCGCCGCGGGAATTCCATCGGGCCAAGACCTGGGCGGTGGCCGGCCTGACGCTGGGCTTCCTGACCTGGCAGGTCGCCTTCATGTCGATCGGCGGCGAATGGTTCGGCATGTGGATGTCGAAGGAATGGAACGGCGTGCCCGACGCTTTCCGCTTCTTCATCACGCTGCTGACCGTGCTGATCTACGTCAGCCTGCCGTACGACGACCTCCATCTCGATCCAGCCGATCGCCGGTAGGCCGGTCGGAGGCGGCTTGGTTCAGCCGTCCCAGTCGGCGTCCCAGTCGGCGTCCCAGTCGGCGTCCCTGGCGCCGGACGCGCGCCGCGGCGGCGTGTCCGGTTGCCACGCGCGCGGAT
>NZ_AMPR02000326.1:0-2240 GCF_000307735.3 Cupriavidus sp. HPC(L)
CGATCGCGGCCAGCGGACGCGATGCCGCCACGCTGGCGACCGTGTTCAGCGCCTCCGGCGCCGACGGCCACAACTACCACGCGATCTGCGAATCGCTGGCGGGCGAGGATCCGCTGATCTCGCCGACCCGCTTCCACAACTCGGTGCACAACGCGCCGGCCGGCTACTGGAGCATCGCCACCGGCGCGATGGCGCCGTCCAACGCGATGTGCGCGCACGACGGCAGCTTCGCCGCCGGCCTGCTCGATGCCTGCAGCCAGGTGCTGGCGACCGGCGCGCCCTGTGTGCTGATCGCCTATGACACCGACTATCCCGAGCCGCTGCGCAGCGCGCGGCCGATTCCCGATGTGTTCGGGCTCGCGCTGGTGCTGAGCGCGGAGCCCGGGCCGGCGACGCTGGCGAGCCTGCGGCCCTCGCTGACGCTCGAAGGCGAGGCGCCGACGATGATGGCCGATGGCGCGCTGGAGGGCCTGCGCGCCGCGATCCCGGCCGCCCGCGCCCTGCCCTTGCTGCAAACGCTGGCGCGGGGCGACGATGCCGCCCCGGTGCTCGATTATCTGGAACCGCTGCGCTTGCGCGTCGAGGTCGCGCCATGGCGGTGAACGAAGGCCGTGACGACGCTGCGTCGGCGAGCGGCATGGCGCCCGGCACGCCGGTCGGCCGGGACTGGATCGCCGCGCATATCCCGCATCGCGGCGCGATGTGCCTGCTCGACCGGGTGGTCGACTGGAATGCGATGCGCATCCGCTGCGAGGCGAACAACCATGCGTCGCCCGATCATCCGATGCGTGCCGAAGGACGGCTCGCCGCGCTGTGCGGCATCGAATATGCGGCGCAGGCAATGGCCGTGCACGGCGCGCTGCTGACGTCCGGCTCCGCAGCCACGCCGCGCGTCGGCTATCTGGCCAGCGTGCGCAGGGTCGAGATCCACGCCGAGCGGCTCGATACCGTGGCGGGACCGCTGGCGATCGAGGCCGAGCGCATCGGCGGCGACGAACGCCAGGTGCTCTACGAATTCGCGCTGCATGGCGGCGGCGCCGTGCTGCTGACGGGCCGCGCGGCGGTGGTGCTGGACGCCACGCCGGGCGAGTGAACCTTCCTCAAACCTAGCGCGGCCCGGTTCGGGCCGGTTGAAGACGCTGGGTCCCCGCTTTCGCGGGGACGACATCCAATAACGTATCGCGTCGCCCCCGCGCAAGCGGAGGCCCAGTGGCTTTCGATCGTCGAGGCCGGGATTACCCCTCGACCTTCGGTGCTGGCAGCACCTCGCCGCTGACCTCGCCGAAGCCGATGCGATAGCCATCGCCCTGGCACCAGCCGCGCATCACCACTTCGTCGCCGTCCTGCAGAAAGCCACGCTGCGCCCCGCCCGCCAGCTTCAGCGGCTCGTTGCCGTTGCGGGTCAGTTCCAGCAGGCTGCCGTACGAGTCCGGCGTGGTGCCGCTGATCGTGCCCGAACCCATCAGGTCGCCGACCCGCACATTGCAGCCCGACACCGTGTGGTGGGCGAGCTGCTGCGCCATCGTCCAGTACATCGCACGGAAGTTGGTGCGGCTGATCGGCTCGGCGCGCTCGGCGCCCTGCGGCCGCAGCGCGACCTCGAGTTTGATGTCGTAGGCGTTGCGCGCAGACTGGCGCAGATACGGCAGCGGCTGCGGCGACTGCTCGGGATTGTCGCGGCGGAATGGTTCGAGCGCGTCCATCGTGACGACCCAGGGCGAGATCGACGTGCCGAAGCTCTTCGAATTGAACGGCCCCAGCGGCACGTATTCCCACTGCTGGATATCGCGCGCGCTCCAGTCGTTGAGCAGCACCATGCCGAACAGGTAGTCGTCGGCCTGGTCGACGCACACCGGCTCGCCCAGCGCCGAGTCCTTGCCGACGATGAAGCCCATCTCCAGTTCGTAGTCGAGCTTGCGGCAGGCGCCGAAGATCGGGCGCGCCTCGTTCGGCAGCTTGATCTGGCCGTTGGGACGATGGATCGGCGTGCCGCTGACGACCACCGAGCTGGCGCGGCCGTTGTAGCCGATTGGGATTTCCAGCCAGTTCGGCAGCAGCGCGTTGTCCGGGTCGCGGAACATGCGGCCGACGTTGGTCGCGTGCTCCTTCGACGAATAGAAGTCGGTATAGCCCGGAATCTGCACCGGCAGATGCAGCGTCGCGCCGGCCATCGGCACCACCGCGCGCTCGCGCAGCGCGGCGTCGTCGCGCAGCGTCGGCGTGCCGGCGGCCAGCAGTTC
>NZ_AMPR02000325.1:0-2280 GCF_000307735.3 Cupriavidus sp. HPC(L)
CTCGTCGCCCTCGATCAGCGCGAGGCTGGTCAGCAGCGCATGGGCGGCCGCCGGCGGCGCCGCCGTGGTGAAGATATACGTGCGCGCGGTATTGACCAGATGCTCGGCGATCAGCCGATGCGCGGCGACGAAGGCCCCGGCTACTCCGGCCGCCTTGCCCAGCGTGCCGATATAGATCAGCCGCTCCGATGCCAGGCCGAGTTGCTCCAGCACGCCGTGGCCGCGCTCGCCCAGCACGCCGAAGCCGTGGGCATCGTCGACGACCAGCCAGGCGTCGTGCCGCTCGGCCAGCGCCAGCAGTTCGGCCAGCGGCGCGACGTCGCCATCCATGCTGAAGACGCCGTCGGTGACGATCAGCTTCAGCGGCGACGTGCTGGCGGCCAGCAGCGCATCGAGCGCGGCGGCATCGCCATGCGGATAGCGTTGCACGTTGGCACGCGCCAGCCGCGCGCCGTCGATCAGCGACGCATGGTTCAGCGCCTCGCAGAACAGCGTGGCATCGGCGCCGCCGAGCGCGGTCAGCACCGCCAGATTGGCCATGTAGCCGGTGCAGAAGGTCAGCGCGGCCGCGTCCGGAATCGATTCGGCGTACCAGCGCGCCAGTTCGGTCTCGAGCCGGTGATGCGCGAGGCCGTGGCCCGTGACCAGATGCGAGGCGCCGCTGCCGGCGCCCCAGCGCCGCGCGCCGTCGGCAAAGGCCTCGACGATGGCCGGATGGTTGGCCAGGCCCAGATAGTCGTTGCTGCTGAAGCCGAGCAGCGAGCGCGGGTCGGCCTCGCTGCCGTCCGGCAGCAGGGCGCCGACGGTCTGCCGGGGCGCGCACGGCGTATGCGCGATCCGGCGAGTCCGCGTCAGCGCCTGGCGTTCGCGTTCGGCGGCGGCTTGTGTCAGTCGCTCAAGCAGCATCGCGCGCCTCCCTGCCAGGCCCGGCCGGCTTGATCACCTCGTCGAGCGCGGCCAGCAGACGCTCGCCGAGCCAGTTCGCCAGCGGCGCGTCGAAGACGTAGGGCGGCATCACGTACAGCGTGTTGCCGATCGGCCGGACCAGCACGCCGTGCTCCAGCGCGGCGCGATGGAAGTCGGCGGCGAAGGTCTCGGAGGCAAAGGGCTCGCGCAGATCGGCGGCCCAGATCAGGCCGCGCTGGCGCACGTGGCGCAACCGCGCATCGGCGGCCAGGCCGGCCAGCCCGTCGGCCAGCCACTGCGCGCGCTGCCGGTTCATCGCCAGCACGTCGTGCTGCGCGAACAGGTCCAGCGTCGCTACCGCGGCGCGGCAGGCGAGCGGATTGCCGGTGTACGAGTGCGAATGCAGGAAACTGCGCGACAGCTCGTCGGCGACGAAGGCCTGCTGGATCGCGTCGCGCGTCAGCACCAGCGACAGCGGCAGATAGCCGCCGCTGATGCCCTTGGACAGGCACAGGAAATCGGGCCACTGCTGCGCGCCGAGCGCGGCCCCGCCGCGCGACTGCTCCCACGCGAAGAAGGTGCCGGTGCGCCCGCAGCCGACCGCGATCTCGTCGGCGATCAGGTGGACGCGGTAGCGGTCGCACAGCGCGCGCACGCCGTCCAGATAGGCAGGATCGTGCATCGCCATGCCGGCCGCGCATTGCACCAGCGGCTCGACGATCAGCGCGGCGATGCTGGCGGCGCGCTGCTGCAGCAGCGCCTCGAGCTCGTCGAGCGCGCGCTGCGCGACCTCGCGCGGCGATTCGCCGGGCCCGGCCTGGCGCGCATCCGGGGACATCGCCACATGGGCGCGCATCAGCAGCGGATCGTAGGCATCGCGGAACACCGCGACATCGGTGACCGCCAGCGCGCCGACCGTCTCGCCGTGGTAGCCGTGGCGCAGGCAGACGAACTCGCGCTTGCCCGGCAGGCCGGCGTTGCGCCAGAAGTGAAAGCTCATCTTCAGCGCGATCTCGACCGCCGAGGCGCCGTCCGATGCGTAGAACGCATGGCCGAGCGCGCCGCCGGTCAGCGCCGACAGCCGTTCGGCGAGCTCGACCGCCGGCGCGTGCGTGCAGCCGGCCAGCATCACGTGTTCGAGCGTGTCGAGCTGGTCCTTCAGCGCGGCGTTGATCGCGGGGTTCGCATGGCCGAACAGATTGACCCACCACGAGCTGGTCGCGTCGAACAGGCGGCGGCCTTCGTCATCGTAGAGCCACGGGCCTTCGCCGCGGACCACGGCCAGCGGCGGCCGATCGCCGCCGGGACGCAGGCGCGTGCAGGGATGCCATACCGCGCGCTGGCTGCGCGCGGCGAGCCCGCCGCCGTGCTGCC
>NZ_AMPR02000324.1:0-2300 GCF_000307735.3 Cupriavidus sp. HPC(L)
GCTTGGCGTCGATCGCGATGGCGCCGCGCTGGCCGGCCTGCCGCCGGCCGTCCGAACGCGCCAGGCCGACCTGGAGCAGGGCGCCTGGCCGCTCGGCGACGAGGCGCCGTTTGACGCGGTGATCGTCACCAACTATCTGCATCGCCCGCTGTGGCCGCATCTGCTCGATGCGCTGGCGCCCGGCGGCGTGCTGGTCTATGAGACGTTCGCAGCGGGGAACGAGACGGTCGGCAAGCCGTCCAACCCCGATTTCCTGCTGCGGCCCGGCGAATTGCTCGATGCGGTGCGCGGCCGCCTGCGGGTGATCGCCTACGAGGACGGCGTCATCGAAGTGCCGCGGACGGCGTTCGTACAGCGCATGTGCGCCGTGCGCGAGGCACTGGAAGGCGCCGGAGCGGCGGCCCCGCCACGCTATCGCCTGGACGGCTGATCGCGCGGCGCGACGTGGCCGCCATGTCGGCGCACAAGCGGGTCAATGCGTTGATCCACTTGGTGTTTGCCCGGGTAGGCAGGGATTGCCGGTGTGCTTCGGCGGCCAATTCGTATCCGGTACAATCCCGCTATTCGAAATCTCGAAAACCATACGAGCTATGACACAGATTACCGGCAGCATCGTCGCCATCGTGACGCCGATGCAGGAGGACGGCAGCCTGGATTACCCCGCGCTGCGCAGCCTGATCGACTGGCACGTCGCCGAGGGCACCGATGGCATCGTGATCGTCGGTACCACGGGGGAATCGCCTACCGTGTCGGTCGAGGAGCATTGCGAGCTGATCCGGGTCGCGGTCGAGCAGGCCGCCGGGCGTATCCCTATCATCGCCGGGACCGGCGGCAACTCGACGCGCGAGGCGATCGAACTGACCGCGTTCGCCAAGCAGGTTGGCGCCGATGCGTCGCTGCAGGTCGTGCCGTACTACAACAAGCCGACGCAGGAAGGGATGGTCCGGCATTTCCGCACGATCGCGGAAGCGGTCGACCTGCCGGTGCTGCTGTACAACGTGCCGGGACGTACCGTCGCCGACATGAGCAACGACACCATCCTGCGCCTTGCGCAGGTGCCGGGCATCGTCGGCGTCAAGGAGGCCACCGGCAATTTCGACCGCGCGGCCCAGTTGATCAAGGACGCGCCGGAAGGCTTCGCGATCTACAGCGGCGACGATCCCACCGCGGTGGCGCTGATGCTGCTGGGCGGCCACGGCAATATCTCGGTGACCGCCAACGTGGCCCCGCGCAAGATGCACGAGCTGTGCGTCGCCGCGCTCAAGGGCGATGCGATCACGGCCCGCCGCCTCCATATGGAATTGATCGCGCTGAACAAGGCCCTGTTCATCGAGGCCAACCCGATCCCCGTCAAGTGGGCGCTGCAGCAGATGGGCAAGATGGCCGGCGGCATCCGCCTGCCGCTGACGCCGCTGTCGTCCGACCACCACGAGACCGTGCGCCGCGCGCTGGCCGGCGCCGGGCTGCTCGCCTGATCGTTCCGATTTTTCTTTCGCGCCAAGCGGTCATTCCCTTCACTAGGATTGCGTGTCAATGAAACTCAAGCTTAACCGCCATGGCGTGCCGCAAGGCCGCCGTGCCGCCCTGGTCTTGCCGCTGCTCGCCTTCGGCATGATCGCTGGCTGCAGCACCGTCAACGACATGATGCAGGCCGACAAGATCGACTACAAGTCGGCCGCCGCCGCCAAGCGGACCTCGACGCTCGAGGTGCCGCCGGACCTGACCAAGCTCGACGGCGACCGCCGTTATTCGGTCCCCGAGCAGGCCGGTACGACGTTGTCCGGCTACCAGCAGGCCACCAGCACCCAGCCCAAGGTCGCCGGCACCAACGTGCTGCCGTCGGCGGAAGGCATCCGCGTCGAGCGCGACGGCAACCAGCGCTGGCTGGTCATCAGCAACGGCATGGCGCCGGATCAGCTGTGGCAGACCATGCGCGAGTTCTGGCAGGAGAACGGCTTCCTGCTGGTGCAGGACTCGCCCGAGACCGGCATCATGGAAACCGACTGGGCCGAGAACCGCGCCAAGATTCCGCAGGACTTCATCCGCAACACGATCGGCAAGGTGTTTGACAGCCTGTACTCGACCTCGGAGCGCGACAAGTTCCGCAGCCGCGTCGAGAAGGGCCAGAACGGCAACCTCGAAGTCTTCATCAGCCATCGCGGCGCCAAGGAAGAGCTGACCGGCCTGGACAAGTCGCAGACGGTGTGGACGCCGCGCGCGGCCGATCCCGAACTGGAGGCCGAATTCCTGTCGCGCCTGGCGCAGCGCCTCGGCGTGCAGAAGGAACAGGCCGACCGCAT
>NZ_AMPR02000323.1:0-27225 GCF_000307735.3 Cupriavidus sp. HPC(L)
CAAACGCTGAGGCGCGTGCGCGCCCGGCCGCAGGGTGGCGCGGGGCGAGGGCGGGCACAGTCCGTGCCCCCTTCGCTCGGCTTTGCCTTTTGTGGCCCTAGCGCGTATAATGCGAGTCTATTCAAAAAGTCATCCTCCAAGGGGATGGGCGAATGATGGGCGTTCCGCCCATTTTTTTTTGGTTCGTCCGATCGTCCGAACACGCGGAAAATCGCGATGTGGGGCTCCGCCGGAGATGACGGCAGGCAGCCGGCCATTCGCCGCGGCCTCGCCCGGTAGTTTGATGGCCATTTTTCGGAACGACAGTGCATCTGGCAGATTTGATCGAAACCACACTGACCGGCATGGGGTATGAGCTGGTCGAACTCGAACGCGCCCCAGGCGGGTTGCTGCGCGTCTATATCGATCAGCCTGACACCGGCATTGCCATCGAGGATTGCGAAAAGGTCAGCCGCCAGCTGACCCACGTGCTGACCGTCGAGAACGTCGATTACGAACGCCTCGAGGTTTCCTCGCCGGGACTGGACCGTCCGCTGAAAAAACTGGCCGACTATGTTCGCTTTGCCGGCGAGGAGGTGCGCGTGACGCTGCGCCTGCCGATCGACGGCCGCAAGAACTTCGTCGGCATCCTGCAGCCGCCCACCGGGGAGCCCGGCGCCGAGAAGATCGGCCTGGAATTCGAGGGCAAGGATGGCCCGGCGCTGCTGGAATTTACCGTATCCGATGTCGACAAGGCGCGCCTGGTGCCGGTAATCGACTTCAAAGGAAATCAGAGAAAAGGGAACAAGCAATGAGCCGCGAAGTTCTGTTGCTCGTCGATGCGCTTGCGCGCGAGAAGAACGTCGACAAGGATGTGGTATTCGGTGCGCTGGAAGCGGCTCTCGCTTCGGCCACCAAGAAGCGTTTCGAGGAAGACGTCGATATCCGCGTGCACATCGATCGGGAATCCGGCGAGCACGAGACTTTCCGCCGCTGGCTGGTGGTGCCCGACGAGCAGGGCCTGCAGGAGCCGGACAAGCAGATCTTGCTGTTCGAAGCCCGTGAGCAGGATGCCAACATCGAACTGGGCGAATTCGTCGAGGAGCAGATCGAGTCGGTCGAATTCGGCCGCATCGGCGCGCAGGCCGCCAAGCAGGTGATCCTGCAGAAGATCCGCGACGCCGAGCGCGAGCAGATCCTCAACGATTACCTGGAGCGCGGCGAGAAGATCATGACCGGCACGGTCAAGCGCGCCGACAAGAAGGGCCTGATCGTCGAGTCCGGCCGCGTCGAGGCGTTGCTGGGCCGCGACCAGATCATTCCGAAGGAAAATCTGCGTACCGGCGACCGCGTTCGAGCGTATATCCTGAATGTGGACCGCACCGCGCGTGGCCCGCAGATCGAGCTGTCGCGCACCTCGCCGCAGTTCCTGATCAAGCTGTTCGAGAACGAAGTGCCCGAGATGGAACAGGGCCTGCTGGAGATCAAGGCGGCCGCCCGCGACCCGGGCGTGCGCGCGAAGATCGCGGTGGTCGCGCACGACAAGCGCATCGATCCGATCGGTACCTGCGTCGGCGTGCGCGGTACCCGCGTCACCGCGGTGCGCAACGAGATTGGCGGCGAAGCGGTCGACATCGTGCTGTGGTCGGAAGATCCGGCGCAGTTCGTGATCGGCGCGCTGGCGCCCGCGCAAGTGCAGTCGATCGTCGTCGATGAAGAGAAGCACAGCATGGATGTCGTGGTCGACGAGGAAAACCTCGCCGTCGCGATCGGCCGCAGCGGACAGAACGTGCGCCTGGCGTCCGAGCTGACCGGCTGGCAGATCAACATCATGACGCAGGAAGAATCGGCACAGAAGCAGGCCGAGGAAAGCGAAGTGGTGCGGCGCCTGTTCATGTCCAAGCTGGACGTGGACCAGGAAGTGGCCGACATCCTGATCGAGGAAGGCTTCTCCTCGCTCGAGGAAGTCGCCTATGTGCCGATCAGCGAGATGATGGAGATCGAGGCCTTCGACGAGGACACCGTCAACGAGCTGCGCAATCGCGCCCGCGATGCGCTGCTGACGATGGAGCTGGCCCGCGAAGAGAAGGTCGAGTCGGTGTCGCAGGACCTGCGCTCGCTCGACGGCCTGACGCCGGAGCTGATCGGCAAGCTGGCCGAAGGCGACATCCACACGCGTGACGACCTCGCCGAACTGGCGGTCGACGAACTGGTCGAGATGACCGGGGTCAGCGAAGAAGAAGCCAAGGCGCTGATCATGAAAGCACGGGAACACTGGTTCAACTGAGGGACACGTTCGCATAGAGCGCGCTTTCCGCACAAGACTGTCCCGACGTAGAAACCGAGCATTGAAAGGGTTTGAATGGCAAGCACAACAGTTGCCCAACTGGCCGCAGAACTGAGTCGCAGCGCAGCTGCCCTGCTGGAACAATTGCAGGCAGCTGGGGTGGGCAAGTCCAAGCCTGAGGACGTGGTCACCGAGACCGACAAGGCCAGGTTGCTGGACTACCTGAAGCGTTCGCACGGTCAGGCCGATGACGGCTCGCGCAAGAAGATCACGCTGACCAAGCGCGAAACCTCGGAGATCCGCCAGGCGGATGCGACCGGGAAGACGCGCACGGTGCAGGTCGAGGTGCGCAAGAAGCGCGTGCTGATCAAGCGCGACGAGACGCCCGCCGATGGCGCGGCCGACGGCCAGGAAGTGTCCGAGCCGGTGGTCGACCAGGCCGAGCTGGCGCGCCGCGCCGAAGAGGAACGCCGCCAGGCCGAATTGCTGGCGCGCCAGGAAGCCGAGCTGAAGGCCCGCCAGGAGGCGGCCGAACGCGAGGAAGCCGAGCGCCGCGCACGCCAGGAAGCGCTGGAGGCGGAAGAGCGCCGCCAGGCCGAGCTGGCTGCCCGCAAGGCCGAGGAAGAGGCCGCGGCGACGCGCGCCGCGAGCGAGGCCAACGAGGACGCGGACCGCAAGAAGGCCGAGGACGACAAGACGCGTCTGGCGGCCGAACGCGCCGCCGCGCAGAAGGCCGCCGACGATGCGAAGGCCGCCGCCGACAAGGTGCGCGCCGAGCAGGACGCGGCCCGCAAGCGCCGCGAGGCCGCCGAGGCCGAGGCTCGCGCGATCCAGCAGATGCTCAATGCGCCGGCGCGCGTGCTGAAGGCACCGTCCGAGCGCAAGGCCGAGGAAAAGAAGGCCGAGCAGAGCGGCACGCTGCACAAGCCGGTCAAGCCGGCCGGCACGGTCGAGGCCAAGAAGGACGACAAGAAGCCCGCGGTGGCTGCCACGACGGTCGACAAGAAGACCGGCAAGGTGGTCAAGGGCTCGTCGACCTGGCAGGACGAAGGTTCGCGCAAGAAGGGCGGTGGCCTGAAGACCCGCGGCGATTCGTCGGGCGGTGTCGGCGGCTGGCGCGGCGGCCCGCGCGGCCGTGGCGGCAAGCATCAGCAGGACGACCGCAGCGGCTTCCAGGCGCCGATGGAGCCGGTGGTGCGCGAGGTCCATGTGCCCGAGACGATTTCGGTGGCGGATCTGGCCCACAAGATGGCCGTCAAGGCCTCCGAGGTCATCAAGCAGATGATGAAGCTCGGCCAGATGGTCACCATCAACCAGGTGCTGGACCAGGAGACCGCGATGATCGTGGTCGAGGAAATGGGCCACAAGGCGCTGGCGGCCAAGCTGGACGACCCGGAAGCGCTGCTGATCGAAGGCGGCGAGGACCAGTCGGACGCCGAGCAGCTGCCGCGTCCGCCGGTCGTCACCGTGATGGGTCACGTCGACCACGGCAAGACCTCGCTGCTGGACTACATCCGCCGCACCAAGGTCGCGGCCGGCGAAGCGGGCGGCATTACGCAGCATATCGGTGCCTACCATGTGGAAACCGATCGCGGCGTGATCACCTTCCTCGATACGCCGGGCCACGAGGCCTTCACGGCGATGCGTGCGCGCGGCGCCAAGGCGACCGATATCGTGATCCTGGTGGTGGCCGCCGATGACGGCGTGATGCCGCAGACCAAGGAGGCGATCGCCCACGCCAAGGCGGCCGGTGTGCCGATCGTGGTGGCGATCAACAAGATCGACAAGCCCGAAGCCAACCCGGACCGCGTCAAGCAGGAACTGGTGGCCGAGCAGGTCGTGCCGGAAGAGTACGGCGGCGATTCGCCGTTCGTGCCGGTGTCGGCCAAGACCGGCGCGGGCGTCGAAGAACTGCTGGAGCAGGTGTCGCTGCAGGCCGAAATCCTGGAGCTGAAGGCGCCGGTCGACGCGCCGGCCAAGGGCCTGGTCGTCGAAGCGCAGCTGGACAAGGGCAAGGGCCCGGTGGCAACCGTGCTGGTCAACAGCGGCACGCTCAAGCGCGGCGACGTCGTGCTGGCGGGCAGCGCCTACGGCCGTGTCCGGGCGATGCTCGACGAGAACGGCAAGCCGACCAAGGAAGCCGGCCCGTCGATTCCGGTCGAGATCCAGGGTCTGTCCGAAGTGCCGGCGGCCGGCGAGGAAGTGCTGGTGCTGCCCGACGAGCGCAAGGCGCGCGAAATCGCGCTGTTCCGCCAGGGCAAGTTCCGCGACGTCAAGCTGGCCAAGCAGCAGGCGGCCAAGCTCGAGACCATGCTGGAGCAGATGACCGAAGGCGAAGTGCAAACGCTGCCGTTGATCGTCAAGGCCGACGTGCAGGGTTCGCAGGAAGCGCTGGTGCAGTCGCTGCAGAAGCTGTCGACCGACGAAGTGCGGGTGCAGATCGTGCACGGCGCGGTGGGCGGCATCACCGAGTCCGACGTCAACCTGGCGACGGCATCGAAGGCGGTCATCATCGGCTTCAACGTGCGGGCCGACGCCGGTGCGCGCAAGCTGGCCGAGAGCAACGGCATCGACATCCGCTACTACAACATCATTTACGATGCGGTAGACGAGATCAAGGCGGCGATGTCGGGCATGCTGGCGCCGGAGAAGCGCGAAGTGACGATCGGCCAGGTCGAGGTGCGCCAGGTGTTCCGCGTGCCGAAGATCGGCGCGGTGGCCGGCTGTATGGTCACCGACGGTCTGGTCAAGCGTGGCGCCTTCGTGCGCGTGCTGCGCAACAACGTCGTGGTGTTCTCGGGCGAGCTCGATTCGCTCAAGCGCTTCAAGGACGATGTCAAGGAGGTCAAGCAGGGCTTCGAGTGCGGTCTGTCGATCAAGAACTTCAACGACGTTCAGGAAGGCGACCAGCTCGAAGTGTATGAAATCACCGAGGTCGCGCGCACGCTGTAAGGCGGCGCGCCGCGGCGGCGAACCTTCACCGGTTTGCCGCCGCCGGCCCATCTACGCCGTCGGACCCATCGCCTTAGCCGGCGACGCCGCTGGCAAAGTCGTATCGCATGGCCAAGAAAGGCAATATCTCCTCCCGTAACCTGCGCCTGTCCGATCAGATCCAGAAGGATCTGGCCGAGATGATCCAGCGCGAACTGCGCGATCCGCGCCTGGGCCTGGTCACGCTGCAGTCAGTGGCGCTGACGCCCGACTACGCGCACGCCAAGGTCCACTTCACGGTGCTGGGCGCCGAGCCGGCCGACGCCGAGGCGATCCTCAACGAGAAGGCCGGCTACCTGCATTCGCTGCTGTTCAAGCGGCTGCATATCCATACCGTGCCGACGCTGCGCTTCGTGCACGATACCTCGGTCGAACACGCGATCGAGATGTCCAGGCTGATCGACCAGGCCAACGCCACGCGCGCCAAGGACGAGTAAGTCCGCGGCGCCGGTGCGTCCTGCGTCGTCATCGCTCCTCAAGTACGGCACCGCTCCTCGCCGTTTCCTCTCCCATGACCGATTCCAACGCTCCACGTCCGCCGCGGCTGCCGCGCCGCGACGTGCATGGCGTGCTGCTGCTCGACAAGCCGCTCGGGCTGTCGTCGAACGATGCGCTGATCCGCGCCAAGCGGCTGCTGCGCGCCAACAAGGCCGGCCATACCGGCACGCTCGACCCGCTGGCGACCGGGCTGCTGCCGCTGTGCTTCGGCGAGGCGACCAAGTTCTCGCAGGATCTGCTCGATGCCGACAAGACCTATGAGGCGACCGTGCGGCTGGGACAGCGCACGTCGACCGGCGATGCGGAAGGCGAGGTGATCGCCGAGCGTCCGGTTCGCTGCGATGCCGCGGCGCTGAACGAAGCGCTGGCGCGTTTCGTCGGCGCGATCGAGCAGGTGCCGCCGATGCATTCGGCGCTGAAGAAGGACGGCCGCCCGCTGTACGAGTACGCGCGCGCGGGCCAGACCGTCGAGCGCGCGGCGCGCGGCGTGACGATCCACGAGATCGCGTTGCTCCGCTGCGAGCTGCCCGGCGCGCCAGTGTTCGCGATGCGCGTGACCTGCAGCAAGGGCACCTATATCCGGACGCTGGCCGAGGACATCGGCGAGGCGCTCGGCTGCGGCGCGCATCTGACCGCGCTGCGGCGCACCGCGGTCGGCGATCTGACGCTGGACGGCGCGGTCACGCTGGAGCAGCTGGGCCAGCACGACGACGCGGCGCGTCCGGCGTTGCTGGCACCGGTGGACGCGCTGCTGCAACGCTGCGCGCCGGTCACGCTCGATGCCGCCGCGACGCAGCGTTTTCTGCAGGGACAACGGATTGCCGGGCGCGATCTGCCGGCACAGGCGTTCGCAGCGCTTGGATTGCAGCAAGACGCGCTGGCGCGCGTCTATGGCGGCGAACCGCCGCGGCTGCTGGGCGTGGCCAGATGGCGCGAAGGCGCGCTGCGGCCGGAGCGGCTGGTCAGATTGACTCCCGCCGACTGATCCGGGCGGATCTCCCTCTCCCCGGCCCTCTCCCGCAAGCGGGAGAGGGAGAACCCCGTCGGTTCTCTACTGGTGCGAAGAGTCTGGTTTTCTTCTCC
Source organism: Cupriavidus sp. HPC(L) (assembly GCF_000307735.3). NCBI lineage: Bacteria > Pseudomonadati > Pseudomonadota > Betaproteobacteria > Burkholderiales > Burkholderiaceae > Cupriavidus > Cupriavidus sp. HPC(L). Next base: position 6,839 of record NZ_AMPR02000323.1, read on the forward strand.
CGCAAACGGGAGAGGGAAAGCACCGTCGGTCCTCCACGCGTGCGAAGCGTCCGGATTGCAGCGTGTTTTCTCCCCTCTCCCGCCTGCGGGACAGCGGCGGGGGAGAGCGCAAGCGGCGTGCGCCATTGCGCGAGCCTCAATGCGCCCCCATCGCATCCGCCGACCCGCCTCCGCCACTCTTCGGCTTCGTCAGCCAGACGAACACGATCAGCGCGAAGAACATCACCCCCGAGATCCAGAAGATATCGTTGGCGCCCAGCATCGACGCCTGTTGGGAGATGGTGCGCTCGATCATGCCGACCGCCTGCAGATGGCTCATGCCCTGCTGCATCAGGTGTTCGACCTGGGCGTTGTAGATCGGGTTGTACGGATTGGCCTGTTCGACCAGGTGCGCATGGTGCATCGCCGAGCGGTTTTCCCACACGGTGGTCGACACCGAGGCGCCGATCGCGCCGAACGTGATCCGCACGAAATTCGACAGGCCCGAGGCCGCCGGGATCTTGTCGGGCGGCTGTCCCGACAGGATGATCGACGTCAGCGGGATGAAGAACATCGCCATCGCCGCGCCCTGGATCAGCGTCGGAATCATCAGCGTGGTGGTGTCCACGTCGATCGTGAACCGCGAACGCATCAGGCTGACGATGCCGAACGTGACGAAGGCCGCGGTGGCGACCCAGCGCGGGTCCATCTTCGGCAGATTGCGCCCGATCACCGGGGACAGCAGGATCGCGAAGATGCCCACCGGCGCCATCACGATGCCGGCATCGGTCGCGGTATAGCCGACGATGGTCTGCAGCCATAGCGGCAGGATCACCAGATTGCCGAAGAACAGCCCGTAGGCGACCGAGATCGCGACCACGCCCGCGCTGAAGTTGCGGCCGTTGAACAGGCTGATATCGACAATCGGATGCTTCTCGTAGCGCTCCCACGCAAGGAAGAACAGGAAGCCGACCACCGCGACCACCGTCAGCATGACGATCTCGGTCGAATGGAACCAGTCGAGCTCCTTGCCCTTGTCCAGCATCAGCTGCATCGCGCCGACCCAGATCACCAGCAGCGCCAGCCCGATCGTGTCGATCGGCAGCACGCGCTTTGGCGTCTCGCGGTCGCGATAGATGACCCAGGTCGCGTACGCGGCCAGGATGCCGACCGGGATATTGATGTAGAAGATCCACGGCCACGTCATGTTGTCCGAGATCCAGCCGCCCAGCAGCGGGCCCATGATCGGCGCGACCAGCGTGGTCATGCCCCATAGCGCCAGCGCCATCGTGCTCTTGTGCGGCGGGTAGCTCGACAGCAGCAGCGACTGCGACAGCGGAATCATCGGACCGGCCACCGCGCCCTGCAGGATCCGCGCGGCCAGCAGCACTTCCAGGTTCGGCGCGACGCCGCACAGCCACGACGACAGCACGAACAGCAGGATCGACGTGACGAACAGCCGCACCGCGCCGAAACGGGTGGTCAGCCAGCCGGTCAGCGGCACCGAGATCGCGTTGGCCACCGCAAACGAGGTGATGACCCAGGTGCCCTGGTTCGGCGACACGCCGAGGTCGCCCGAGATCGCGGGAATCGATACGTTGGCGATCGACGAGTCGAGCACGTTCATGAACGTGGCCAGCGACAGCGCGATCGTGCCGACGATCAGCTTGCCGCCCGACAGCGGCTGCTGGTGCGCCGGGCGGGCTGGCGCAGCAGGGGCCGCCGGGGGCGTGGGTTCGACGCCCTCGCGGGCGGTCAGGGTATCGGCCATGATCAGGCGTGCGTGGTCGCTTTCTTGGCGGTTGCCGTGGAATTCGCGGTCGAGGCGCGGGCGGTCGAAGCGCGCGCCGCCGAGGCCGGAGCCGCCGGCTCGGCGCCCTGGCGGCCGCTGTTGGTCGCGATGATGCGGGCGATCAGCGCATCGGCATCGTGGCCGACCTTGTCATAGACATCGGTCTGCATCGGCTTGCTGGCGGTGGTCGTCGTCATCGCCGCGCCCTCGGTCTTGCGCACGTCGACGGTGACGTTCATCGACAGGCCGATGCGCAGCGGATGGTCCTTCAGCTGCTGCGGATCGAGCGCGATGCGCACGGGCAGGCGCTGCACCACCTTGATCCAGTTGCCGGTCGCGTTCTGAGCCGGCAGCAGCGAGAACGCCGAGCCGGTGCCGGCCGAGAAGCCGGCCACCTTGCCGTGGTATTCGACGTCGGTACCGTAGACGTCCGCATGCAGCGTGACCGGCTGGCCGATCCGCATATGCGTGATCTGGACCTCCTTGAAGTTCGCGTCGACCCAGACCTGGTCGAGCGGCACCACCGCCATCAGCGGCGCGCCGGCGGCCACGCGCTGGCCGACCTGCACCGAGCGCTTGGCGACATAGCCGGTCACCGGCGCCGGCAGCGCCGAGCGCGCATAGCTCAGATAGGCGGCCCGCACGTTGGCGGCGGCGCGCTGCACGTTCGGGTGCTTCTCGACCGTGGTCTGGTCGGTCAGCGCCTTGTTCGACGCGAGCTGTTCGCGCGCCGCCTGCAGCGCCGATTCGGCGGCCTGCAGCGTGGTGCGCGCATGCGCGAGCTCTTCCGACGAGACCGCGCCCGAGCCGGCGATCGCCTGGCGGCGCTTCAGGTCCTCGCGCGCCCGCGCGACATCGGCCTGGCGCAGCGCCACGTTGGCCGCCAGCGAGCCGTTGTTGACGTACAGCGTGCGCACCTCGCGCACCGCCTGTGCCAGCTGGGCCTCGGCCTGGGCCAGCGCGACCTCGCTGTCGGCGCGGTCGAGCTGGATCAGCGGCTGGCCGGCGTTGACCAGCTGCGTGTCGTCGGCGCCGATCGCCACCACGGTGCCGGGCACCAGCGGGGTCACCTGGACCACGTTGCCCGCCACGTAGGCGTCGTCGGTGCTTTCGAAATGCCGCGCATACAGGGCCCAGTAGCCGCCGTAGGCCAGGCCCGCGACCACCACGGCGGCGGTCAGCGAGAGCAGCAGGCGCTTGCGCTTGCCGTTGTTGTTGTCGGAGGGTTGCGTGCGGGTGGCCGCGTTCTGTTGTTGGTCGCTCATGATGTCGGTCGCTTGAACGGTTCGGACGTTGTCGTTGTTTTTCGATGTCGTATGGCTGGTGGTCGGGCGCTTCAGCCGTGCGCCGGCGTGGCGGGGCTGGGGGCCTGTGCCGGCCGGGAAGCGCTGGCCTCGTCCGGCTGCTGATAACCGCCGCCGAGCGCCTTGACCAGCGCCATCTGCAGATCCAGCCGCCGTGCCTGCAGATCGGTGGCCAGGCGCCGCTGCTGCAGCACGTTGCTCTCGGCATTCAGCACGGTCAGCTGCGTGCCCAGGCCAGCCTTGTAGCGCGTGGTCGCCAGCGCATAGGCGTGCTCGGCCAGATCCAGCGCCTCGCGCTGCGTCTGGATCTGCTGATCGACGCTGCGGATGCTGGTGACCGTATCGGCGGTCTCGCGCAGCGCATCGACCAGCGTCTGGTTGTAGTTCGCTACGGCCAGGTCGTATTGCGCGTGCTTGCCCTTCAGGTTCGCGCGCAGCCGGCCGCCCTCGAAGATGGGCAGGCGCACCGCCGGGCCGAAGCCGAACTGGCGGCTGATGCCGAGCAGCAGGTTGGACGGATCGAGCGAGGCGAGGCCCGCGAAGGCGCTCAGCGTGACATTGGGCAGAAACTCGGCGCGCGCGACGTCGATGTCCTTCGACGAGGCCTCGACGCGCCAGCGCGCCGCCACCAGGTCGGGCCGGCGGCCGAGCAGGTCGATCGCCAGGTTGTCCGGCAGCGTCGGCGTCGCATGCGCCAGCAGCGTCGGGCGCGCGATGGCCAGCCCGCGATCCGGACCCTTGCCGAGCAGCGCGGCGATCTGGTTGCGCGCCAGCGCGATCTCTTCGTCGATCCGTTGCAGGTCGGTGCGGGCCGAGGCCACCGTCGCGCGCGCTTGCGTCGTTTCGACCTGGGTGTCGAGACCGGCCGACAGGCGCTGGCGCGACAGCTCGGTCAGGTCGCCGCGCTGGGCGATCGCGCGCTCGGCCACATCGCGCTGCGCGAACAGCGCGGCCAGCCGCGCGTAGTTGCGCGCCACCGCGGTGGTCAGCAGCAGCCGCGAGGCCTGGCTTTCGGCTTCGGCGGCGCGGTCGTCCGACAGCGCCGCTTCCAGCGCCGAGCGGTTCCTGCCCCAGAAGTCGAGGTCCCAGGACAGGCCGGCCTGCATGCGCGACAGGTTCTGCCAGGAGCCGGCGCGCGGCGTGCCTTCGTACAGATCGGTCTCGGAGAAGCGCTGGCGCGACAGCGACGCATCGAAGTCGATATGCGGGTACAGCGCGCTGCGGGTGGCATCGGCCATCGCCCGCGAGGCCTGCACCCGCGCCAGCGCTGCCTGCAGATTCGGGCTGCTCTGCACGGCCTCGTCGACCAGCGCGCGCAGTTGAGGATCGCCAAACTGGTCGACCCAGTCCTGCGACGGCCATTGGCCATGCTGGCCGGGCAGAGTCTGCGCCGTCGCGAGTTGCGCGGGATCGGTCATGACCTGGGTGGTGTGGGAATTGCCGAAGGCGGCGCAGCCGGCCAGCGCGGCGGCGGCCAGCGCAGTCAGCGCGAAGGAGCCGAGGCGGCGGGCCGGTTGCCGTGCCACGGCACGGCGGGAAGTCGAAAGTTGGTGGTTCATGGGATGGCGACAACGAAAAACGGATGCCGCGGTCCGGTGCCGGATGGCACGGGCCGCCGATGGATTCGGGACGTACGGGACTGCGGCAGCGGCGCTACCCGGAGTTGTTGGCGATCACCCGTCGCAGCATGTCGCGGAACTGCGCCACTTCCGCCTCCGAGAAGCCGCGGAAGCGCCGGTTCAGCACGCGGCAGAAGATCGTGGGCAACTGCTCGACCAGCGCCCAGCCGGCCGGCGTGACCTGCAGATCGACGATGCGCCGATCGGCGTCGCTGCGTTGGCGCTCGACCAGGCCGCGTTTCTCCATGCGGCTGATCAGCCGCGTGACCGAGCCGATATCGGTGTTCAGTTCGCGGCCCAGATCGGTCACCGTGCGGGCGCGGTCATGCGCCAGCATCACCAGGCAAGAAGCCTGGGCGTGCGTGATATCGAGCGCGCCGACCTCCTGCTCGACATCGCGCGACAGCTCGCCCTTGGCGCGTGCCATCAGATAGCCGACGCTGTCGCAGATCCGATAGGAGGCGGGGTCGAAAGGGTAGGTATCGTCGGTGGCGGGCGCGTTCATCATTTGCCTATGCAATCTTTGCCGTGGCAAATATATGCGGCGATTGACGAAACAACAAGAACGTCAATTTGTCATTGCGGATTGCGAAATAGTGCGCCTCAAGGCCTTGCAGCAAGACGAAAGACAGGCAGAGACGCGTCCCGCAGTTTTGCGCCGCAACATGCTAGAATGGCGGGTTAAATTTTGATGCCCAGCTGCAAGCGAGAGCCGCAATGACCCGCGCAATCCGCAATATCGCCATCATCGCCCACGTCGATCATGGCAAGACCACCCTGGTGGACCAACTCCTGCGCCAGGCAGGCACCTTCCGTGAGAACCAGCAGGTTGCGGAGCGGGTGATGGACTCGAACGACCTGGAAAAAGAACGCGGGATCACCATCCTGGCGAAGAACTGCGCGGTCGAGTACAACGGCACCCATATCAATATCGTCGACACCCCGGGCCACGCCGATTTCGGCGGCGAGGTCGAGCGCGTGCTGTCGATGGTCGACGGCGTGCTGCTGCTGGTCGACGCCGTCGAAGGCCCGATGCCGCAGACCCGCTTCGTCACGCGCAAGGCGCTGGCGCTGGGCCTGAAGCCGATCGTCGTGATCAACAAGATCGACCGCCCGGGCGCCCGTCCGGACTGGGTCATCAACCAGACCTTCGACCTGTTCGACAAGCTGGGCGCGACCGACGAACAGCTCGATTTCCCGGTGATCTACGCCTCGGGCCTGAACGGCTACGCCGGCCTGACCGAGGACGTGCGCGACGGCGACATGAAGCCGCTGTTCGAGACCGTGCTCGACAAGGTGCCGGTCCGCAATGACGATCCGGATGGCCCGCTGCAGCTGCAGATCATCTCGCTGGACTACTCGAGCTATGTCGGCAAGATCGGCGTCGGCCGCATCTCGCGCGGCCGTGCCCGTCCGCTGCAGGACGTGGTCGTCAAGTTCGGTCCCGAGGGCAACCCGATCAAGGGCCGCATCAACCAGGTGCTGAAGTTCCGTGGTCTGGAGCGCGAGATCGTGCCCGAGGCCGAGGCCGGCGACATCGTGCTGATCAACGGCATCGAAGAGCTCGGTATCGGCTGCACCGTCTGCGCGCCCGACGCGCAGGACGCGCTGCCGATGCTGAAGGTCGACGAACCGACGCTGACGATGAACTTCTGCGTCAACACCTCGCCGCTGGCCGGCCGCGAAGGCAAGTTCGTCACCAGCCGCCAGCTGCGTGAGCGCCTGGACCGCGAACTGAAGTCCAACGTGGCGCTGCGCGTGGCCGAGACCGGCGACGACACGGTGTTCGAAGTGTCGGGCCGCGGCGAGCTGCACCTGACCATCCTGCTGGAAAACATGCGCCGCGAAGGCTACGAGCTTGCCGTGTCGCGTCCGCGCGTGGTGTTCAAGGAAATCGACGGCGTCAAGCACGAGCCGTACGAGCTGCTGACCGTGGACGTCGAGGACGGCCACCAGGGTGCCGTGATGGAAGAGCTGGGCCGCCGCAAGGGCGAACTGCTCGACATGGCGTCGGACGGCAAGGGCCGTACCCGTCTGGAATACCGCATTCCGGCGCGCGGCCTGATCGGCTTCCAGGGCGAATTCCTGACGTTGACGCGCGGTACCGGCCTGATCTCGCACATCTTCGACGACTACGCGCCGGTGCGCGAGGGCGGCCTGGGCGAGCGCCACAACGGCGTGCTGATCTCGCAGGACGACGGCGAGGCCGTGGCCTACGCGCTGTGGAAGCTGCAGGATCGCGGCCGCATGTTCGTCAAGCCGGGCGACCCGCTGTACGAAGGCATGATCATCGGCATCCACAGCCGCGACAACGACCTGGTCGTCAACCCGATCAAGGGCAAGCAGCTGACGAACGTGCGCGCCTCGGGCACCGACGAAGCGGTGCGCCTGGTGCCGCCGATCCAGATGACGCTCGAATACGCGGTGGAATTCATCGCCGACGACGAACTGGTCGAGATCACGCCGAAGAGCATCCGCCTGCGCAAGCGATTCCTGAAGGAACACGAGCGCAAGCGCGCGTCGCGCGAAGGCGCATAAGCGCATAAGCGTCAGCGATACGCTGCCCCGGAAGGGGAAGGGCCGAGTCCTGTGGTGAACGGGGCTCGGCTTTTTTTATTGGGGGACGTTCGCGAGCGGGGATCGGCTCAAGCCTGTGCGGCGAGACGTTCGCCCAGACGTTCATAGACGGAGATGTGATGGAGCCCGATGCCCAGATGCCGGGGATCGTCGGATATTCCGAACTGTGAAGGCGAACAGGGCTCGTGAATCATCAGATCGATCACGAGCGCGTTTGCCCGACAAAGCTGCATCGGCACCGTGAATTCGAAGACATCGGCGTCCGACGCGAGGTTGCTGAGCGCGAACGCCAGATTGCCGACCTCTCTTCCATTGACCGAGACCGTGGCCTCGGTTTCAGGATGATGGGCGTTGACATATCCGTGCGCTTCGATGACGAGCAGCAGATCGTTGTCGGGCGGATCCGGCAGCGTCAGGCGCAGGGACGAATGCCAGCCATCGGTCCAGTATCCCCACTGTTCCGGGCTTGAGAATCCTTGCAGAAGGGCAAGAGTCGGGGCGGCCGCAATCGTCAGCGATTGGGACGTGATCAAGGAATACCCATCGGGCCTCGTCGTGTCGTGGGGGCAAAGGCGGGAGAGAAAGACGTCCTCCTTTTCCCGTGGCACCATGAAGTAATCCCAGTAGATACTGTCGACGGCAGCGCCCCAGGCCTGTCGCGAGGCAAGACGGTTCAGAAACATGTCGTACAGCACGTAGTCGTGCGCATGGCAAAACTCGAACAGTGTCCACTTGGTGTTGCCATAGACGCTATAACCTTGCATGCCGTATTCGACGCTGATCAAGGGCCGGTACTTGTCGAGAACGGCCTGTGCGCCCTGCAGGCAATCGATTTCGGCGCCTTCAATATCGATCTTGATGAAGCTCAACCCTTCCAATTGGTCTGCGAAGGCATCGAGGCTTTCGACCGCAACGATGATCGTGCGTGGGCGTGCCGAATCCGGATCGTTGTAGATCCGCTGGCGCAGACCGCTTTCCTGCGGCGAGCCTTCCGCGTATGTGAATTCCGCCGTGCCCGAGCAGTTCGATAGCGCCATATTGTGCAGCTTGGCGTTATGGACATCGAATTGTTTGGCGAGGCTTGCGTATTGATCCGGCAGCGGCTCGAAGCCGAATACGCGGCCCGTATTGGCGACCGAAGTCAGGAAGTGCCGCAGGTGCCTGCCACTATGGGCGCCGATGTCGACCACCACGTCGCCGGGACGCAGCCATTTCTTGTAGTGGGATTCCAGCAGCTTCTCGTAATCGATTGCCACGATGCCGGAAGCGATCAGCTGTCCCAGCGTGGAATACGGTAAGGCGTTGGGCACGGTTGACGTCTCCTTTTTCATATTGTTTCAATACAAAGGTCGGGCGTTGACGCGTGCACGGTGCTACCGCCGACTACCGCTGGCTATCGCCCATGGATCTCCATCGAATCGACGTTCAATGCCAGTACACGCGTATCGTCGCTGATGCCGAGCTCGACCGGCGACCGTGCGTCGGGAAACTCGAGTCTGACGTCCAGGGATCCAGGCGTCGATTTCAGGACCGACGCCGGTACGCGCAATTCTCGGGTCTCGACCTGCTCTCTTGTGAGCCGCCAGCGCTGAATCTCTTTCCCGGCAACAACAACGACAACCTGTTGCTGTTCCTGCCCCGGCTTGATGAACGGAATAAAACGCAGGCGGACGGAGAGTTCTTGCAGGGATTCGTCACCCAGCGGAATCGACAACTCCGCTTCGCGCCCGTCGGTCCAGCGGCCACCTTCGCCGGCCGTCGTCGACCAGCCTCGCTTCAGAAAACGCTCGCTGGCCGCGTCCCTGAAATCGATACGGGCGATTTCGGAGCGGAATGCGCATGTCTGCGTACATCCGCGCCATGCGGGCGCCAGCACGCGGAACCCGTCCACGTACCCCGTAAAACCGTTGCCCCCAAGGGTGCCGCGGGCCTTGTTCCAGTACGCATCCTTGTTGAAGATATAGAGCGTGTCCTCTCTGAAGTTGCCGGTCTGGATGGCGGCCAGCAGCTCGTCTTCCACCGCTTTCAGCTTGTCGAAGTCGACACGGGCGAAATATCCACCGTTGATACTCATTCGCGCATTGGAGGCCAGGAACGCAATGGGAGCGTACCGCTCGCCGCCGTCGAGCGGGAGCACGAATGCAATGCGTTTGTACTGCTTCGGAACGTCGTTCCAGAACGCCGACTTCAGCGGATTGTCCCAACGCTGCGCCCATCGGGCACGAAAGAAGGCGGACGCATTCAACAGGTCGGTGGCCTGAAAAAGCAGGATCACGGCGAGCGCTGGCACCAGCAGCCGTTTTGGCGACAGCCGCAGCAGCAGTACCAGCAGAAGTATCTCCACGGCGTAGAGGACCGGCCAGATAAATCTGCCAGTGGAGCGGAACGTCGATACGACCTTCTCGAAAATGGCCGGTACCTGAAACTGAATCAGTTCGTGCCCGCCGAACGCTATGCGATTGGAGAGCGCATATACATAGAAGATCGCACAGACTGCAACAAGCGGGAACGCTGGACGCCACGCGAACCGGGCATGCCGCCATCGGAACGCCAGCAAGGCCACGACCAGCAGAGCCAGGACGAACATGCCCGCGCCCGGGTAGCTGAAGCCTTCGTAATTGCCGCCGACATATGGCGTTTGCCGCCAGATGGACCAGATGTCGAGCGGATGCAGTGGCGACGTGATGTTGAAGCGGTAGTACCCGTATCCCTCCGACCCGACCCCCCGGACCGCAAAATAGCCCACCGAAATCATCGTGCCGGCCAGCAACAGGAAGGCGAGGCCGATCTCCATCGTCAGCGATTTCCCGGTCACTTCCCGCGCCCTCCAGGCACGCCACCGATCCGCGGTCCAGAGGCCCAGGCTCATTGCCAGCAAATAGGGGTGGACGAGCGCCGCCACGCACAGCAGCACAATCCATTGAAAGGGCGTGGCAAGCCCTCGCAGATACAGATAGAGACCCGCCAGCAGGATCCAGTGGCCGATCAATGCTTCGTGCCCCAGCAGCCGCCACAGCATCGGTGGAGACAGCGTCAGCAGTGCGGCACCGATGGCGCGTACCACAATGCCGTCGGTAAACAGCGACAGGATGCGCCAGGCAAAAAAAGCCTGCAGTGCGAAACACAGGGCAATCCAGATGCCGAAATACTGAAACTGCGGCGTCAGCACGGCGCGGAGGAACTTGAACGGGATCGCCAGCAGCGGGATCGAGTCGGAAAATACGATGGAGCTGCCGATGGCTTCGCCGTACTTGGTGTTCAATCCGATCGGGAATTGCAATAAATCGCCGTAGCGGAAGAAATTCCAGCCGATGTAGTGCTGAATGGGGTCGCCACCGCTTGCCATGATCCAGTCGACATTGGCCGGATTGACGATTTGTCCGCCGCTGAATGCGACAAAGATCGCCAGACCGATCAGTACGGCGATCCAGGAATCTCCGGTTCTTGCGGGCTTAGCCATGTCTTTTTTCTTTGAACGTCCAGGCGGAATTGACGGCGAAGGTGAACAACAGCGTTACGGCGGTGGCGATCAGCTGGTTGACGATATAGAACCAGGTCGCCAGATGCGTCAGTATCGCCATGACGAAGCCGTTCAGCACCACGCCGGCTCCCGCAATGATCAGGAACTTGGGAAGGGTGGACAGGTGGCTGCTGCTGGCTTGAAACGTGAACCTGTAATTCAGGAAGTAGTTAATCAGCGCGCCGACCACGGCGCCGACCGAAGAGGCCGCGACGGGGCTGGCGAGCAGGCCTAGTTCGATCAGGCCGATCAGGACGACATAGTGGGCGACGGTGCCGGCCGCGCCGATAATCGTGTACTTGACCAGCCGTCGCAGCATCGCACTACCGGGCATGCTTGGCCTTTCTGCCGTACTGCGCCCGGATCAGGTACAGCGGGCGCCGTTTCGATTCCATGTAGATGCGTCCGATGTATTCGCCGAGGATGCCGATGCCGATCAGCTGTATGCCGCTGAAAAACAGGATCGAAACGAAGATCGAAGCGTAGCCCGGAACATCGATGCCATGGACAAGGGTGCGGATCACAAGGTACGCCGCATACAGGAAGGACAATGCCGAAACAAGCAGGCCGAAGTAGGTCCAGATGCGTAACGGGAGACTGCTGAAGCTGGTGATGCCTTCCAATGCGAAGTTCCATAGCTTCCAGCCGGAAAATTTGGTCGTGCCGGCCACCCTCCGATCGCGCGAGTACGGTATGACCGCGGTCCGAAATCCGACCCACGCGAACAAGCCTTTCATGAAACGTCGGGATTCCGGAAGGGAGTTGACCGCGTCGGTGACCTCGCGCGTCATCAGCCGGAAGTCGCCGACGTTGTCGGGAATCTTGACATCGGCCAGCTTGTTGTGAAGCCGATAGAAGTTCGAGGCGGAGAAACGCTTGAGGAAGGTATCGGTCGTACGGTCCACCCGTCGCGCCAGTACCACGTCATATCCCTCCCGCCACTTGGCCACCAACTGGCCGATGATTTCCGGCGGATCCTGCAGGTCGGCGTCGAACGGTACGACGATGTCGCCTTGCGCTTCTGCCAGCCCGGCGGACATGGCCGCCTCCTTGCCGAAATTTCGCGACAAGTCGATGACGCGCACGCGCTCATCGGTATCCGCGGCAGAGATCAGGCATTCGAGCGTGCGATCGGTGCTTCCGTCATTGATGCACACAATTTCAAACTCGATATTGTCAATCGCTTCCAGGCACGGAATCACACGGCTAAAGAATTCGGGAATCGCTTCTTCCTCGTTAAAGAATGGCACTACCAATGACAATAAAGGGATCGACATATTCCGAGAATTGACTATTGCGTTGTGCACACTCGCGACTGGCGAGGCCATTTTGCTGCGGTGAAGCCGCCGACGAACGGACTGCTGCGGCCATGCCGCGCGAAGGGTGTTGGAGCCACGGCAGTGACTTTGGATTGCTTTTGGCGAACCTGACTGCCAAAGCGCATATCCGGCTTGTTTTTCCCTCGTTTGAATCAGGCCGTCCGATCGGGCGGATTTTCTTGTGGTTGCCGGTGGATCGTAGCAGAGGAAAAATGCCCCTCGATTTATCGACTGGCACAAAAAAGAGAATTGTGCGTCTTTGTTGGCACCGGTCAACCTACTGCAGTAGGCCGTCGCTTTAATTGTGATTTAGAAGACGTTCAACCGGGTCGAGCACGCGAACGGAGTATCATGTCGGCTACTCAAGACTAGGCCCACGCATGACCGGTATTGACCTCCAGAACAACGGACAAGGCAACAGCATCGAGCATCCCGAGGACGCCATCCTCGATAACGTAAAAATCACATTCATCGGCAATGGAAACACGGTTCGAATTGGACGGTCCTGCCTGAGCAATGTCGTCATCGAGATCCACGGCGACGACAACGTGATCGAGTTCGACGAAGATTGCTGTGTAACGAACGCCATCATCAAGGCCTGGGTCGACCGCGCCGGCCGGAATGCGGTGAAGCTGACGCGGACCCGTATCGGACGAGGCGTTCAATATTCCCAGGGACAGATCATTCTCGGAGGCGACTGCGTCTCCGTGGAAATCGGCGAAGGGACAAACATCATCGAAGCGAAGCTGTTCGCCGTCGAGCGACACAGTCGTATCGAAATCGGTCCGTGGTGCCTGTTCTCGTGGAACATCGAAATCCGCACCAGCGATTGGCATCCGATCTTCGACATCGAAAGCGGGCAGCGGATCAATATGCCGGCACCGGTCAGGCTTGCCGAAAAGGTATGGGTCGGCTCTGACGTCCGTATTCTCAAAGGCGTGACCGTTGGCGCAGGCAGCGTGATCGGCGTGGGTTCGATCGTCACGCGAGATATCCCCGCATCGTGCGTAGCGGTTGGCAACCCGGCACGGGTGGTGAGGACCGGCATCTCCTGGTCCGTCGATGCCTTGTCGCACCTGGACCAGGAACCCGTGATCGCGCCGTAGTCCCGTGGCGCGGGCCCTTACCTGGCGTCTGCGAACGTTGCCTGGAACGCCGTGGCCCGAGCCGTTTCCGCGTCGAGCGCGCAGGTAAACGTGAAATTACGCCAGCCCTTGCGGCCGCGGGCCTGGCCCTTTCCTTCCAGCACGGTAATGCCTTTGAGCGTCAGGCTTTGCGGCGTGTCGTCGCCGAGGAAGACGCGGTCGACCTTGGCGTCGGTGCGCTTCAATTCCTGCAGGGCCAGCGGGCGGCACATCACCTCGGCGACTTTCTTGGCGTCGCTCCATTGGCTCGCGACGTTGCGGTCGGCGGGCGTGCGCAGGGTGCCGATGGCGCGGTCGAGTGCCTGACGTTGGGAGTCGGTCAGCGGGCTGTTGTCCTGCGCGATGGCGGCGCAGGCCGCGGTCGCGAACAGGGCGGCGAGCAGGGCGCGATGCGGTCGGTTCAAGCGTGCCATACGAAGTCTCGTCGGGTTGGAATATCGGCGATTCTACGGCGACGCCGGCACGGCGGCCTCGGTGCCGGAGCGCGGCACGTCCAGCGCCAGCCGCATCGCGCAGCGCAGATGCACGGGCAAGCCGAGTTCGCGTTCGTGCTGCAGTACCGCGGTGAGCCGTTCGTCGAGTGCATCGCCTTCTATCGCGTCGAAGCCCAGCCGGCGGTAGAAGGGCTCGTTCCAGGGCAGGTCGCGGAACGTGGTCAGCGTGACGGCCGCCAGCCGTTGCCGACGGGCATGTTCGATGGCCTGCGAGACCAGCGCGCGGCCGCGGCCCTGGCCTTGCCAATCGCGATGAACGGCAAGCTCCCAGATATGCAGCGCTTGCCCGAAGCGCTCGGCGCTGAGAAAGCCCCGCACCTTGCCGGTGTCGTCGACGGCAACCCAGGCCGTGCCGGCGGCAATGAAGCGCAGGTGGACCTCGGGGGATAGCACCTCGTCGTCGGCGATCCACGCCAATGCCGGCACGCTACGGAACAGTTCGGCGGCGGAGCGTTCGATTTCGGGCAGCGATGCGGCGTCGCTGCGCTCTGCGGGCCGGATCAGCGCCGCCATTGCCGGAACATGCTGCGAGCGCGCGACGCCATCATGCGTCGGCGCCATCGTTCGGCGTCTGCGCGATCCCGCGGATCACGCGCGCCGGATTGCCTACCGCGACCACGTTCGGCGGAATATCGCGCGTGACGACCGCGCCGGCACCGATCACGCTGTTCTCGCCGATCGTGACGCCCGCCAGCACGATGGCGCCGCCGCCGAGCCAGACGTTGTTGCCGATGACGATGGGCTTGGCGGCTTCGTATTTCTGCCGCCGCAGCTCGGGATCGATCGGATGAGTCGGCGTCAGCAATTGGACGTTGGGCCCGATCTGCACGTCTTCGCCGATCGTGATCGGCGCGACGTCGAGCGCCATCAATCCGTAGTTGACGAAGGTCCGCGCGCCGACCGTGATGTATTTGCCGTAGTCGACGTAAAGCGGTGGCTTGATATTGACGTCCGGTCCGACGGCGCCAAGCATTTGATGCAGGACCTGCTGCGCGCTGTCGAGATCGACGGCATAGCGCGTCTCGTATTCGCGAGACAGGCGATACGCGCGGCGCGATGCGGCCTGCAATTCGCGGTCTTCGGCGATATAGAGATCGCCGGCAAGCATTCTTTCCTTCTGGCTGCGATGGTCGATCTTGTCGGAGTCGGCGTCGGTTTCGGTGTCGGTACTCGACATGGGGATGCTGATGGTTCGTTGTCGCGCGGCCGATCATATCAGGACGTCGGTTGCCGGCTCTGCCGGCTCCGCCGAGCAGCAAGCGAGTCAATCGCCGCCGTCTCCACCGCCGCCGTTCCCACCGCCACCATCACCGCCGCCGTCCCCCGCATCGCCATCATGGCCGTGGCCATCGCCACGGTCATAGCGCGTGCGCTGCTGGACCTGGCCATCCGGTCCGTGAATCACCAGTTCGACCTGGTCCTTGCTGGCCTTTTCACGTCCGGCCGCGACCGCTTCTTCCTGCGAAGGGTAGTGCGAGGTGGCGCCGTCGGTATCTTCGACGGTCACCGCCCAGCCGCGGTCGGACGGCAGCACGTGGACGGTACGGTTCATGGTCGTCTTCCATAGCGGGCAGCGGGCGGCAGCCGCGGGGCCACCGCGCTGCCCATGGTCAAGCCGCGAGGCTTTCCTGTTCGGTCAGCCGGCGGATTTCGCCGTCGGCCTCCTGGACCAGCAGGCCGACGCCACGCCGCCGGGCGGCGGCCATCGCGAGCTGCAGCGCGTCATCGCGGGCGTCGTAGCGCAGGATCGATTGCGCCTGGCCTTCGACGGTCAATTCCCATCCGGTATGGGTGGCTTTCAATACGAAGTTGCGGGGCATGGTCTTCGGTCGAGAGCGGAGGGAACTTGCATCGTAGTGCATCGGGATATCGCCCAGTATGCGAGTTCGTCCTACGTCAGCCCTTCGAGGCCGCGGGATCGTGGCCGAAGCTGTTGCGCATGCGGATCTGCCCATCGCGGCCGTGGACCAGCAGTTCGACGCGGTCGCGCCGCGCCGCGTCGGTAGCGACTTCGATCGCTTCTTCCTGGGTGTCGTGATGCGAGCTGGCGACCGGTTCGCCTTCGCGGCTGACATTCCAGCCGTTGCCGTGCGGCGTCACATGGATATTGCGTCCTGCCATGGTGGCACCTCTTGATCAGGGTTTTCTTTCTTTCTAGAGCGGGGGCGGGGCGCGTGGTATCGGTGGCTGTCCGACAGTGAGCCGGACGCCGGATGGCACAGGCGATCAAGCAGCGTGGATGCCGCGGGTGGCGGCCCGCGTCAGCGCTGCCACCACCGCCACGCGAGCAGCGCTGCCGCCAGCCACAGGGCCACGACGATTGCGGCGCCCCAATAGCTGCGGGGCTTGCCGCGCCGCTGCTCGATCCAGTGTTGGGCCTGCTGGCGGCAGGAGTCGGCCAGCGGCACCGGCAACGTGCGCAGCGCGCACCAGATCAGCGCGGGCAGCAGCACGATTTCGTCGAGGTAGCCCAGTACCGGCACGAAGTCCGGAATCAGGTCGATGGGGCTGAACGCATAGGCGACGATCAACGCGCACAGGCCGCGAGTCAGCCACGGCGTCGCCGGATGGCGGCAGGCGAACCACAGCGTCAGCACGTCGCGCCGCAGTCGTGCGGCCCACGCGCACAAGGCGTCGAGCATGGAAGAGATCGCGGACATCGCCGAACTGGCGGGAATCAAGGGCGCTGGAGCGGATAGCGCACGTTGGCAAGGCAGCGCGCATGCTAGCATGGCCCGATCGAGGTCACGGGAGAGAACATCATGGCCAAGCGCGAACGGCCCGCACGTGCGCTGCAGGACGAAGTCAGCCGGCGTATCCAGCGACTGGACGAGATCGTCGACGAAGGTTTGAAGGTGCGGGTGCCCGTGCCGCAGCCGCATCCGCGCGATGCGCGCGGCCGCAATTGGGACATGCAGGGCTTCGGCCATGTTCGGGGCCATGAGCGCGCGATCCGCGCCGTGGTCGACAAGGTGCGCGACGAGTTCGATCTGTCCGACAACCCCGCGGCGCCGCAGGATCCGTTCGCACCGGCGTCCTGATCGGCGTCGAGTCGGCGCACCGGCGGCGAGCCGGCGCACCATCACCGCCTCATGCCGGCTCGCGCGCCGGCATATCGTTGCAGGGCCCGTTGCGGCAAGGCCGTGGCGAAGCCCCACCGAGGATGGTGGGCGCGAGCGCGCGCCCACGTTCGCCGAGCGCGCGATAGCGCTCGAGCAGCGCCAGGTTCTGGCGGATATGCTGCTCGGAAAACATCGAGGTGATCACGATGCCATGCTCGCCGGCCAGGCTCAGCGCGAAATGCATCGCCAGCTCCTGCTCGCTCAGATCATTGAGCCCGAGCTTGTCGACGGCCTCGCGCACCGGCCGGCTGGCCGCGCTCGCCGCCAGGCTGTCTGGCCCGCCGCCGTAGGGCCGCGACAGGAAGCGCTGCCGCCCGGCGCCGATGCCGGTGTGCAGTCGGTCGAGCACGTTCAGGTTGGCCTCGAACAGCCAGGCCGGCGCCTGTTGCACGAGCGGCGCCGCCATGATCTCCGGCGCATCGATGGTCACGCCCCATTGGCCGATCTTGCCATCGCGCTGCGCGCCATCCAGAAAGCGCTGCAGTTCGTCGGTCAGCACCTCGGGCGAATGCGGTTCGTGGATCAGGTAGTAGTCGATGCGCTCGCTGCGCAATTGGCGCAGCGATTGTTCGAGGCAGCTGCGCGCATAGCCGACCTCATAGTTTCGCTGCGACAGCGCGACGCGCGAGGCGGCATGCACCATTCGACGGCCCCCCGGCATGCGTTTGATCCAGCCCCGCGCGAGGCTCTTGGCTAAACTGAGCGCGCGCGTATTGCGCGGCGGCACCACGCCGAACTTGCTGGTGACGGTGACGTGCTGGCGCTTGCCCGCCAAAAACTCGCCGAGCAGTGCCTCCGCCTCGCCGAAGCCGTAGGAGCGGGCGACGTCGAAATGGCGAATGCCGTTGTCATACGCGATCGACAGCGCGCGCAGCGAGGCCTTCCTTCCCACCCGGCCCAGCATGGGAGCACAACCAAAGCCCAATCGGCCCGACAGTTCCTGGGAATGCTCACTCACCTTGGCGCTCCTGCGGTCGCTACGGCAACGGGCTCGTCGATCGGTTCGACGGACGGGGGCATCCGGTCCGCCACGGGGGTGGCGTCGGTCGCCATGTCGTTAGTCATGCGGTCGTCGTTTCGGTTCGCGACATCGTCTGCCAACTGTGCCGCGATGTCGTCGGCAATGCGCGCCGACAGCGCGACGATGGTCAGCGTCGGATTGGCTTGCCCCGAAGAGGGGAAGACCGCGCTGCTGGCGACGTACAGATTGTCGGTGCCGAACACGCGGCAGCGCGGGTCGACCACGCCATCGCGCCAGTGCGCCGCCATGCGCGCGGTGCCGATCTGGTGGAAGCCGTCGGCGGCCTGCGCCAGCACCGCGTCGATGCGCTCGGCTTCCGGCATCCAGTATTCGAGCCGGCCCGCGCCGGTCTTGCGCAGATGCCGGTCCAGCAGCGCATGGCAGCGCACCACCGAATCGGCATCCGCCTGCTGATAGCGCAAGTCGATGCGCAGCCGCCGCATGCCGTGGCAGTCGGTACTGTCGGCCAGCGTCACACGGCTCTCGCGCGAGGGCAGCTGCTCGGCATGGTAATGCAGCGCATAGACATTGTTCGGGCTCGGCAGGAAGAACCCGGGCAGCCGTGGCCGCGCGAAGTAGCGCCGATAGACGAAGGGTGGCACGAAGGTCGCGATCTTGGCGAGGTCCTTGCAGACATTGCGGACATGGGCGCCGCGGTCCTTGCGCGCGCTGGCGTTGGCGACCAGCTTGGCGATCGCGGGCGGCGCCAGAAAGCGGCTGATCACCGGTGTGCACAGCGCGAGGTAGGCGAACGACAGGATGCCGTTGCCGTGCGCAGGATCTGCCGGCGGATGGTTGTCCAGCCACATCGCGGTATTGAGCAGGCGCTGCTCGCGCTGCACGCGCGCGGGCACGGTGAAGCGCCGGCGCGCATAGAAGCCCTGCGCGTCGCGCTCGAAATGATAGATGGTGCGCGCCGCCTCCGAGTCGAACCGCACGCTGGCGATCTTGCCGGAGATGTGGCCCATGTAGTGCCGGCCCAGCAGGCCGCTGCGGTTGCCCAGGCGGTCCGCGCGGCGCGCGTTGGCGTTCAGCAGCAGCCGCGTCGCTTCCAGTCCGCCGCATGCGAGCACGAAATGGTCGGCGACGATGCGCGTGCGCGCCGTGCCGCGGGCTACCACGATGCTGCCGACATGCTCGCGGTCGTCTGCGGGTTCGATATCGACGCAGGTTGTGCCCAGCAACAGCTGCACGGTGGGATCGCGCTCGAACCAGTCGCGATAGCGGCGCGCGAAATTCGGTTCGCCGCTCCAGCGCTCCAGATCGGAGGCGATCACGTCGCCCGGCTCGAAGCGTGCGGTGATGGGGCGGCCGGCCGATTCGGCAGCGAGGCGATCGAGCGTGAAGGCGGGCTGGCCGCAATTGGCGTACTCGCAAGCGCGCGCGTAGTAGGGCGCCAGCTCTTCGTAACGGATCGGCCAGGCGGTGTCGGGCGCGTAGTCGCGTGCTTCGAAGTCGATCGGATCGAACGGGATGCAGCGCCCGCCCCACAGCCACGAGGTACCGCCGAACGCGCGCCGCACCGCGTCCTGCATCGTCGCATGGCGGCACGCATCGGCGATCTCGGCGTCGCACATCGCCTGTGCTTCGTCCTGGAACGTCTCGCCGCCGCTTTCGACCAGCATCACGGCAATGCCGCGCCGGGCCAGTTCCATCGCGCAGGTGATGCCGGCCGGCCCTGAGCCGACCACGCAGACGGTCGTACGCAAGCTCGCTTGGTGCGAGGGGGGACGCAGTACCATGGGGGTTCTCCGGCAGCCTGGCGATCACGGGATGACGCGGGACGGCCTGCCGCACGCCCGGGTGGGGCGCGAAAGGCATGGACCGGTTCGACACGCCCAATCTAGGGTTCGGGTTCTCGAACGTCCGTGCGTTGCCGCACGCAGTGTTGCGCTGCGCAAGAGAGCGTGCCAGCACGCGAAGCGGTCTTCGCCGCGCTGGCCGATCGCCTCAGGCCGCGTGTTCGAGCATGCCGATCTCGCGCGTGGCGACCGACAGCATCGACAGCCCGGTGGCGCCGGCCGCGCGCTGGTCCGCCAGCATGCGGCCGAAGCGCTCCAGCGGCGCGTGCCGCGCCTCGCGCCAGCGCTCGATCAGGCCATCGGCGCTGTCTTCGCGCACGCTGGGGCCGGCCTGCTGCAGCACGCTGACGGTCAGCGCGCGCTTGAGCCGGTCCAGATCGTCCAGCGTGGTGGTGCGCGCCAGCAGATCCCAATGCGTGTCCGCCGGCAGCGCCTGCGCGCGTTCGCGCAGCCAGCCGAAGCTCAGATGCCGGTCCAGCGCGAAATAGACGTCGGCGACCTGCGCCAGGCTGCGCTCGCAGCCCGAGGCCACCTCGGCGATATCGAGCGCGGCGACCGCGATATCGCCGGCCGCGACCTGCAGCGCCAGCGCGTCGTCGATGCCGAGCGCGGTCAGCGACTCGCGCCGCTGCGTCAGCGCGGTGGCCTCGTGCTCGGCCAGCAGTGTCGGCAGCCGCGGCGTCAGCCAGGCCG
>NZ_AMPR02000322.1:0-2304 GCF_000307735.3 Cupriavidus sp. HPC(L)
CCGACAGCCACGACGCGCTGGCGGTGGCGGTCACCGCCACGCCGCAGCTGACCACCACCGGCACGCCGGCCACGCCGCCCGAACTGACACTGGACGTGCAGTACGGCGACGGCGTCCGCGGCCGGCGCGGGCTGCCGCCGCGCGCACGGCTGCAGACGTGGCTGCGCTCGGCACTGTTCGCCGATGCCCAGCTGACCGTGCGCTTCGTCGACGAGGACGAGGGCCGCGCGCTGAACCGGGGCTTCCGCGGCAAGGACTACGCGACCAACGTGCTGACCTTCGCCTATGCCGAGCACGACGACGATCCGGTCACCGCCGACATCGTGCTGTGCTGCCCGGTGGTCGAGCGCGAGGCGCGCGAACAGCGCAAGCCGCTCGAGGCGCATTACGCGCATCTGCTGGTGCACGGCGCGCTGCACGCGCAGGGCTACGAGCACGAGGACGACGCCGAGGCCGAGGAGATGGAGGCCATCGAGACCGAGACGCTGCTGGCGCTGGGGTTTGCCGACCCGTACCGCGACGACGGCGGGCCGCGGCTGGGGCACTGAACGATCGGCGAGGGGATTGGCGGGCGGCCCCGCTTGCCCTCTCCCCCGGCCCCTCTCCCGCAAGCGGACGAGGGGAGAAACCAGCCAGTGCGACCTCGGCGCCGCATCGGACCCGGTTGGTGGCTCCGGCCGCCGGCCACCCGGCCGGAACCGAAAAACAATTGGTGTATGCTTGCTCCGGTATCCACCACGCGCACCTTGCGCCATGAACGACCCTTACCCTAGTTCGAAACCAGTCGACCGGCCCCGGTCCCTGCTCGAACGACTGAGCGATCTGATTTCTCCCGAGCCCGAATCGCGGGCCGAATTGCTCGAAGTCCTCCAGGATGCCCACGCCCGCAATCTGATCGACGCGGAGTCGCTGTCGATGATCGAAGGCGTGTTCCAGGTCTCGGAATTGACCGCGCGCGACATCATGGTGCCTCGCGCCCAGATGGACGCGGTCAATATCGCCGACGCGCCGGAAGCCTTCATTCCCTTCATGCAGGAGACCGCGCACTCGCGCTTTCCGGTCTACGAAGGCAGCCGCGACAACATCATCGGCATCCTGCTCGCCAAGGACCTGCTGCGCTACTACACCGACAGCGAGTTCGACCTGCGCGAGATGCTGCGGCCCGCGGTGTTCATCCCCGAGTCCAAGCGCCTGAACATCCTGCTGCGCGAATTCCGCAACAACCGCAATCACATCGCGATCGTGGTCGACGAGTACGGCGGTGTCGCCGGGCTGGTCACGATCGAGGACGTGCTGGAACAGATCGTCGGCGACATCGAGGACGAATTCGATCTCGACGAGGATGACGACAATATCGTGCCGCTGCCCGACGGCAGCTGGCGCGTGCACGGGCTGACCGAAATCGAGCAGTTCAACGAGGCCTTCGGCACCCAGTTTCCCGACGACGACGTCGATACGGTCGGCGGCCTGCTGACCAACCACGTCGGCCACGTGCCGCACCGCGGGGAAATCATCACGCTGCCGCCGCTTCGCTTCGAAGTGCTGCGCGCCGACGCGCGCCAGCTGCATCTGCTGCTGGTCCGGCGCGAAGCCCCCGCGGTCACCGACGCCGTGGCCAACGCATGAAGCGGCTGGCGCAGGGCTGGAACGGCGCCGCCGCCGCCGAACTCGATACACCACTGACCGACACCCGCCGCGGCCGCGCGCGCTGGGGCCGCCTGCTGCTGGCCGGCGTGCTTGGCGTCGCCCATACCCAGGCCTTCGCGCCGCGCGACTGGTGGTGGCTGCAGCTGCTGGCGCTGGCGGGACTGGCCGCGCTGCTGTTCGATACCCGCCGCGTCCGCGATGCCGCCGCGCTGGGCTACGCCTTCGGACTGGGCTGGTTCCTGTCCGGCATCTGGTGGCTCTATATCAGCATGCATGTCTACGGCGAGATGCCGGCCTGGATGGCCGCGCTCGCGGTGCTGCTGTTCTCCGGCTACCTGGCGCTCTATCCCGCGCTGGCGGCCGCCGCCTGGCATCGCGCCACCGCGCCGCGGCGCTTCGCTTCGGCCGCTTCGGGCAGTTGCGCCGGCTGGTTTGGCCTGGTGGCCGCGCCGCTGGCGTTCGGCGCCGCCTGGGGCCTGACCGAATGGCTGCGCGGCGTGATCTTCACCGGTTTCCCGTGGCTGGGCAGCGGCTATGCGCATACCGACGGACCGCTGGCCGGCTACGCGCCGCTGCTGGGCGTCTACGGCATCGGCGCGCTGGCCGCGCTGTGCGCGGCCTGGCTGGCGGCGCTGGCGCGCGTCGTCCGACCGGCAT
>NZ_AMPR02000321.1:0-2374 GCF_000307735.3 Cupriavidus sp. HPC(L)
CTGCGCCAGGCCGCCGAGCGCGCCGCCGGCGCCGCAGATCACGCCGGTCAACGCCACCGTCAAGCTGGGCAGGATCGCCGAGAAACGCTTCGTCACGCGCGTCGACGTCGAACAGGCGCGCGGCTATTCCGGCTATGGCGTTGGGGTGGGCGCCGCCAGCGGGGGCGGCTGGAGCGGTGGCGGCGTCGGGGTCGGGCTGGCGTTCGACCTGGGCCGGCTGCTGAATCGCCCGCCGGTGCAG
Organism: Cupriavidus sp. HPC(L); assembly: GCF_000307735.3. NCBI lineage: Bacteria > Pseudomonadati > Pseudomonadota > Betaproteobacteria > Burkholderiales > Burkholderiaceae > Cupriavidus > Cupriavidus sp. HPC(L). The sequence continues at coordinate 242 of NZ_AMPR02000321.1, forward strand.
CAAGTCGACATCTTTGCCTACGAGATCAAGCTGAACGACGGCACCGCTGCGACGGTCAACGGCCCGGCGGCGCCAGGGCTCGATGTCGGCAGCTGCGTGCGCGTGGTCTACGCGGACGGACGGCGCGAGCCGGGGCTGGCGCCGTCCAACGAGTGCTGAGCCGGCGCCGGCATCGTCGGCGCCGTGGCGGCGATCAGGCGGCCTTGCGCGAATCGCGCAGCTCGCGGCGCAGGATCTTGCCGACGTTGGTCTTCGGCAGTTCGGTGCGGAACTCGACGTACTTCGGCCGCTTGTAGCCCGTCAGCCGGTCCTTGCAGAACGCGATCACGTCCTGCTCGGTCAGCGCCGGATCCTTCCTGACGACGAACAGCTTGACCACCTCGCCCGAATGTTCGTCCGGCACGCCGACCGCCGCGACCTCGAGCACGCCCGGGCACTCCGCGACCACGCCCTCGATCTCGTTCGGGTACACGTTGAAGCCCGACACCAGGATCATGTCCTTCTTGCGGTCGACGATGCGGGTATAGCCGCGCTCGTCGATGATGCCGATATCGCCGGTCTTGAAGAAGCCGTCCGGCGTCATGACCTTGGCGGTCTCGTCCGGCCGGTTCCAGTAGCCGGCCATCACCTGCGGTCCGCGGATGCAGATCTCGCCCGGCTGGCCCAGCGGCACGTCGCGGCCGTCGTCGTCGCGGATGGCGATTTCCGTGGACGGCAGCGGCAGGCCGATGGTGCCCGAGAAGGCGTCGCTGTCGGTCGGATTGCAGGTCGCCGACGGCGAGGTCTCGGACAGGCCATAGCCTTCGATGATCGGGCAGCCGGTCTTGGCCAGCCATTTCTTGGCCACCGCCTCCTGCACCGCCATGCCACCGCCGTTGGCCACGCGCAGCCCCGAGAAATCGACCTTGTCGATGTCCGGATGGTTGATCAGCGCGTTGTACAGCGTGTTGACCGCCGGGAACATGTGGAAGCGGTACTTCTGCAGCTCCTTGATGAAGCCCGGGATATCGCGCGGATTCGGAATCAGCACGCTGAGGCCGCCGCTGCGCATGCCCAGCAGCCCGCAGACCGTCAGCGCGAAGATGTGATACAGCGGCAGCGCGGTGATCGTCACCACCTGGTCGATCGGCGCGCCCTTGGCCAGCGCGGGCTGCATCCACGCATGCGACTGCAGCACGTTGGCGACCACGTTCCGGTGCAGCAGCACCGCGCCCTTGGACACGCCGGTGGTGCCGCCGGTGTACTGCAGGAAGGCGATGTCGTCCGGGCCGGTATCGACCGGCTTGCGCTGCAGCCGGCTGCCCTCGGCCAGCGCCGTGGGGAAGCGCACGCAGTTCGGCAGCTCCCATGCGGGCACCATCTTCTTGACGTTGCGCACGACGAAGTTGACCACCGCGCCCTTCAGGCCGCCGAGCATGTCGCCCATGCTGGCCACCACCACGTGCTTGACCGGCGTGGCCGACAGCACCTGCTGCAGCGTGGCGGCGAAGTTCTCCAGGATCACGATCGCCTCGGCGCCGCTGTCCTTGAGCTGGTGCTCGAGCTCGCGCGGCGTGTACAGCGGATTGACGTTGACGACGACCATGCCGGCGCGCAGCACGCCGGCCAGCACCACCGGGTATTGCAGCACGTTCGGCATCATGATCGCGACGCGCGCGCCGGGCTTCAGTCCGCGCGCCTGCAGCCAGGCGGCGAAGTGGCCGGACAGCCGGTCCAGCTCGGCATAGGTGATCGCCTTGTCCATGCAGACGAAGGCGCGCCGGTCCGCGTAGTCCCGAAAGGATTCCTCCAGCAGTTGGGCAAGCGACCGGTACTGGCTGGCGTCGATCTCGGCGGGGACGCCTGCCGGATAGTATTTCAGCCACTGCTTTTCCATATGCCGTCTCCTGGTTTCTGAATGATCGTTCGATTTTTGCAACGCTAAACGGCGATGCTAAACGGCGGGCCCCCTTAAGACAACACCAGGACGACACGTTAGATGAAGTCCTCTGGACCGCTGCCAGTGTAATGGCGCCCGATCGCGCCGTCGGTGTGCGCGCCGGCGCGGGAATACCCTAGGACCCGCCGGACTGCCCGGTGGCGGCACCCGGGCCGGCCGAGGCATGGCCCGCCGCGTCGCCGCCGCTGCCGGCG
>NZ_AMPR02000320.1:0-2380 GCF_000307735.3 Cupriavidus sp. HPC(L)
CGCCAGCACGGCGACCCGCTGGCCGGCGCGCGCGCCGCAGCTGCGGCGCATCTCGCCCTTGCCGACCGGCAGCGTGTCGAGCGAGGCCTGCGTCGCCACGCCCGGGCCCGCGCCGCGCGGATAGCGCACCGCGGTCGGGCAGTCCTGCGCGAAGGCCGTGCTCAGCAGCTGGCGACACTCGTTCTCGTCCGCCGGCGTCATCACCATCATGTTGGGGATGCAGCGCAGATAGGGAATGTCGTAGGCACCGGCGTGGGTCGCGCCATCGGCGCCGACCAGGCCGGCGCGATCCAGTGCGAACACCACCGGCAGGTTCTGCAGCGCGACGTCATGGATCAGCTGGTCGTAACCGCGCTGCAGGAAGGTCGAGTAGATCGCGACCACCGGCTTCAGGCCCTCGCACGCCATGCCGCCGGCGAAGGTCACCGCATGCTGCTCGGCGATGCCGACGTCGTAGTAGCGGTCCGGAAAACGCTGCTCGAATTCGACCAGACCCGAACCTTCGCGCATCGCCGGCGTGATGCCGATCAGCCGCGGATCGGCCGCGGCCTGGTCGCACAGCCATTCGCCGAACACCTGCGTATAGGTCTTGCGCGCCGGCTTGGCGGCCGGGCGGATGCCTTCGGCCGGATTGAACTTGCCGGGGCCGTGATACAGGATCGGGTCGGCCTCGGCCAGCTTGTAGCCCTGGCCCTTCTTGGTGACGACATGCAGGAACTGCGGGCCGCCGCCTTCCAGCGCGCGGCGGCGGATGTTCTGCAGCGTCGGCACCAGCGAATCGAGATCGTGGCCGTCGATCGGCCCGATGTAGTTGAAGCCGAATTCCTCGAACAGCGTGGCCGGCACCACCATGCCCTTCGCATGTTCCTCGAAGCGCTTGGCGAACTCGAGCACCGGCGGCGCGACCGACAGCACGCGCTCGATGCCCTTCTTGGTCGCCGCATAGAACTGGCCGCTGAGCAGGCGCGCCAGATGGCGGTTCAGCGCGCCGACCGGCGGCGAGATCGACATGTCGTTGTCGTTGAGCACCACCACCAGCGGCAGGTCCTTGTAGACGCCGGCGTTGTTCATCGCCTCGAAGGCCATGCCGGCGGTCATCGCGCCGTCGCCGATCACCGCGATCGACACGCGCTGCTCGCCCAGCGTGCGGGCGCCGAGCGCCATGCCGAGCGCGGCCGAGATCGAAGTCGACGAGTGCGCGGTACCGAAGGTGTCGTACTCGCTTTCGCTGCGGCGGGGAAAGCCCGAGATGCCGTTCCACTGGCGCAGCGTGTTCATGCGCTCGCGCCGCCCGGTCAGGATCTTGTGCGGATAGCTTTGATGACCGACGTCCCACACCAGCCGGTCCACCGGGGTGTCGAACACATAGTGCAGCGCGATCGTCAGTTCGACCGTGCCGAGATTGGACGACAGGTGGCCACCGGTCTGCGAGACCGACTCCAGCACGAAGGCGCGCAGTTCGTCGGCCAGCGTGGCCAGCTGGCGGCGGTCGAGCTTGCGCAGGTCCGCGGGGTCGTCGATGGTATTGAGCAATGCGTAAGTCATGGTATCCGTCCTGCCGCCGGATTCTCCCGTCCGGCTCGTCGTTTTACGGCGATCGGTCGCGCGGCCCGCTGTCAATGCGTGCGCAGCACGATCAGGTCGGCCAGGTCCGCCAGCCTTGCCGCGCGGTCGCCGAATTCGCCCAGCGCCTTGCGGGCGTCGTCGCGCAGCCGGGCGGCCAGTTCGCGGGCCGGTTCCAGGCCAAGCAGCGACACATAGGTCGGCTTGTGCTGCTCGGCATCCTTGCCGGCGGTCTTGCCCAGTGTGGCGGTATCGGCGGTAACGTCCAGAATATCGTCTACCACCTGGAACGCCAAACCGATCGCGGCGGCGTAGCGGTCCAGCGCCGCCAAGCCCGCCTCGTCGATGCGGCCGCACAGCGCGCCCATGCGGATGCTCGCGCGCAGCAATGCGCCGGTCTTCATCCGGTGCATCGTCTCCAACTGGTCCAGCGACATCGCCTGGCCGACGTGCTGCAGGTCGATCGCCTGGCCGCCGGCCATGCCGGCCGAGCCCGAAGCGCGCGCCAGTTCGCCGACCAGCCGCAGCCGCGCGGCCGGTTCCAGCGTATCCGCCTCGGCCAGCACGATGAAGGCCTGGGTCTGCAGCGCATCGCCGACCAGCAGCGCGGTGGCCTCGTCATAGGCCTTGTGCACGGTGGGCCGGCCACGGCGCAGGTCGTCGTCGTCCATGCAGGGCATGTCGTCGTGCACCAGCGAATACGCGTGAATCATCTCGACCGCGCAGGCCGCGGCATCGCAGGCGCTCGGGTCGGCGCCGCCGACCTCGCCGGCCGCATGGACCAGCAGCGGGCGCACCCGCTTGCCGCCGCCCATGG
>NZ_AMPR02000319.1:0-2387 GCF_000307735.3 Cupriavidus sp. HPC(L)
CCTGCGGCGCGCTCGCCGGCGTGCCGGTGGCCGCGGGTTGCGAGGCGCTCGGGAAGAACATCGAGGCGTGGCCGTTGGCGCGCTGCCAATTGTCGTAGAGCAGCACGAGGGACATCGAGAAGATGACCCAGAGGATGGTGCGTTTGATATCCATGTCTCGCTGTATCTGGGAATTCAGGGTCTGGGCAGCCGGACGCTGACCGGCGGGCGGGCGGCGTCGCGCGAAGGCGGCACCGGATCATACCCGCCTTGCGCGAAGGGATGACAACGGCACAGCCGGCGGGCGGCCAGCCAGCTGCCGCGCGCGGCGCCATGACCGAGGATGGCTTCGCGGGCGTAGTCGGAACAGGTCGGCAGGAAGCGGCACTGCGAGCCCAGGTACGGACTCAGCGCGATCTTGTAGAAGCGCAGCAGGGCAAGCAGGATAGGCTTCATGTCGGTGCCCTCGATCAGGCGCCGGAAGGCGAGGTGAGCGCAGCGGGCGGAGCGGACGGCAGGGGCCGGGCGGCGACTTCCATCAGCTCGGCCAGTTCGGCCTGGCAGGCCAGCCGGACTGCACGGCGGCTGGGAAATTCGGTGCGCGGGAACTTGGCCTGCAATCGCAGCAACACGTCGCGGCCGACCAGTTGGTCCTGCCGCTGGCGGAACAGTTCCCGCACCATGCGCTTCACCAGATTACGCTCGGCGGCGCGCGGCGCAAACTTCTTGCCGACCACGATGCCCAGCCGCCCCTGCGGCTGGCCGTTGGCGCGGACATAAAGCACGAAATGGGCGCTGCGGCGCCGCGGGCGCAAAGCAAAAACGGATGAAAACTCATCCGTCTTTGTGAGCCTCGCGGCTTTGGGGAAGGCATGGGTCGGCACGCTGGTCAGACTGGGCTGGCACGCGTTGCCGGGCCGTCCTGGGGGCAAGGCACAGGGGACAACGGCGAAGGGCGTCGGCCGGGACTCGACCGCGCCGGGCACCGCCATCATGCGCCGGCGTTTGCCGGCTGCATCGAGGCGGGCCGCCGTCCCGTCACCCGGCCCTTAGACTGCCAGGCGCTTGCGGCCCTTGGCGCGGCGCGCATTGATCACGGCGCGGCCGCCACGGGTCTTCATGCGCACGCGGAAGCCATGGGTACGCTTGCGGCGGGTAACGGAAGGTTGGTAGGTACGTTTCATGTTGCACTCTCTGGTTGATCTGGGCACGCCCGGCCGCGAAAGGGCCGTGGCTGCCGCGTATGGTTCGCATGGGGCCGCCGCGGATGCGGTACTGCCGACGCTTGTGATTGTCCTGAAGCTGACCTGACGCCGGCCTAGGGTGTCGCGATACAGGTTTCGCGACGCAGGCTGGGCGGGATGACCGCGCGGCTGGCGCGGGCGACCCGTGCTCAGGTCCGCCGCCGCTTATGAAGCGGGTCAGACCCGGCGATGCGCATACGAGATCCCCTGCCGCATCGCAGAACCCGCCATTTAACGGATTTTCCGCGCGCCTGTCAAGGCGGCTGTGGGAGGATGCCGCGGTGCGGGTGCACGCACAGGCAATCGCGGCCGATTTCTTGTCCACAGTGGTGCGAAGCACATTTTCGAGTGGCCTAAACAACGCTTTTTACGCGTGATGCGAAGGGAAATCCCCTTTCAAATCAAGCGATTGCCCTCTATAAGTGCCCGATGCGGCGCTGCAAGGTTGCAGGTTGTGCACAGTCATCCACCGAATTTTCACAAGTTGTCCACAGACTTATCCTTTGTGGATAACTTGGGCCGGGGGGTACAATCCCGGTCCAAACACAACACGGCCTGCGTGGCGCACGCACAACCCGAGGTGTGCAGGACATGACGGTTAGGCGGCTTGGCGGGCGGGGGACCCGGCAAGCCAGCTGCGGTAGCGGTCATGCCGGCACTCGGGAGACAGCGGCGCCCTTTTTTATTGGGACTCGGAAGACTGCTGACGTGACGACACGCGGCCGTGGCACTACCCAACAACAACCGATGCAAGATTTCTGGCAGGCGGCAGCCGCGCAACTCGAGCGCGAACTGACGCCTCAACAGTTCAAAACCTGGATCAAGCCGCTGGCGCCTGTGGCGTTCGACGAGAACGCCCTGTCGCTGCGCATCGCCGCGCCCAACCGCTTCAAGCTCGACTGGGTCAAGAGCCAGTTCTCGGGGCGCATCACCGCGCTCGCCTGCGAGTACTGGGAAGCGCAGGTGAGTGTCCACTTCGTCCTCGACCCTACCGCGTCGGGGCGTGCGGCAGCGAACGGCTATCCGGCCGCCAGCAATCCGGGCGGCGCGTACGGTGCCGCCCAGGATCCGGCCGCCCCGGGCGCTGTGGGTCCGGCCGCCCATCTGGCGCCGGCCTATGGCGCCGGCCAGCCAATGGGCCAGCCGCCGGCGCACGGCGGGCAG
>NZ_AMPR02000318.1:0-2397 GCF_000307735.3 Cupriavidus sp. HPC(L)
GAGCGCACGCCTGGCGGTGCGCCAGCACGGCGAATGGATGCGCTGGAAATACCGCCGCCACGCCGAGCGACGCCCGCCGCTGGTGCTGCTGCTCGATATCTCGGGATCGATGAGCCAGTATTCACGCGCGGTGCTGTACTTCTGTCATGCCTTGATGCAATCGCGCGAGCGGCTGTCGGTGTTCCTGTTCGGCACGCGGCTGACCAATGTCAGCCGGGCGCTGCGCGAGCGCGATCCCGACGATGCCGTGGAGACCATCGCGCAGCAGGTGCGCGACTGGGCCGGCGGCACGCGCATCGGCGCCGCGCTCTCGACCTTCAACCGCCAGTGGGCGCGCCGCACGCTGGGCGGCCGCGCCACCGTGCTGCTGGTCACCGACGGCCTCGATCATCAGCGGATCGACCTGCTGGGCGACGAGATGGCGCGCCTGCGGCGCTTCGCCCATCGCATCGTCTGGCTCAATCCGCTGCTGCGCTACGCGGGCTTCACGCCGCAGGCCCGCGGTGTGCAGGCGATCCTGCCGCATGTCGACGCGCTGCGCCCCGCCCACAACCTGGCCAGCCTGTTCGCGCTGGAATCGCTGCTCGCGGCGCCATCGGCGCGCCGGTCCGCCAACAACGACAAGGAGAACCCCGCACCATGGAAATGACCCAAACCCACCGGCTGCCGGTGCCGCAGCAGGTCGCCTGGGAGGCGTTGAACGACACGGCCCTGCTGCAGCATTGCATTCCCGGATGTGAGAGTATCGAGCCCGATGGCGACAACGCCTACCTGCTGAGCATGACGGCGGCGGTCGGGCCGGTGAAGGCGAAGTTCAAGGGCCGGATGGCGCTGCAGGATATCCAGGCGCCGGACAGCTATACCATCGCGTTCGACGGCCAGGGCGGCGCGGCCGGCTTCGGCAAGGGCACCGCGAAGGTGCGGCTGGACCCGGACGGCGACGAGACCGTGCTGTCGTACACGGTGCAGGCGCAGGTCGGCGGCAAGATCGCGCAGATCGGATCGCGGCTGGTCGATGGTGCCGCGCGCAAGATGGCGGACACCTTCTTCACGCGCTTCTGCGAGGCGGTCAGCGGCGGCGCGTCGCCGGCGGATGAACCTTCTGCGGCCGATTCGGCCGAAGGCGAACAAACGAAACGGAAGCGATCATGGACAGCGTGGATCTCGAAGTCCTGAAAAGCAGTGTGCGGTGGACCGCCGAAGGCCACCGCACGCTGCTGGTCACGGTAGTCAGGACCTGGGGCTCGTCGCCCCGCCCCGAGGGCGCGATGCTGGCGGTGCGCGACGACGGGCTGGTGGTCGGCTCGGTGTCGGGCGGCTGCATCGAGGACGACATCATCGACCGGGTCCGGCGCGAAGGCATCGCGGCCCGCACGCCGGAGGCGATCAAATACGGCATCAGCGCCGAGGAGGCGCACCGCTTCGGCCTGCCGTGCGGCGGCACCATCGAACTGGTGGCCGAACCGGTGACGGCCGACAGCGGCCTGGCCCAGCTGCTGGACGCGGTCGAGAACGGCAGGCTGGTGACCCGCACGCTCGACATGGCGACCGGCAAGGCCACGCTGGGCCCGGCGCAGGCCACCGACGGCCTGAGCTTCGACGGCCGCACACTGGCGACGATCCACGGGCCGCGCTACCGGATGCTGGTGATCGGCGCCGGACAGCTGTCGAAATACCTGTGCCAGATCGCGGTCGGCCTCGGCTTCCAGGTCACGGTCTGCGATCCGCGCGAGGAATACACCGAAACCTGGGACATCCCCGGCGTCACCATGGTGCGCACGATGCCGGACGACACCGTGATCGAGATGAAGCTGGACGAGCGCTGCGCGGTGATCGCGTTGACGCACGATCCAAAGCTCGACGACCTCGCGCTGATGGAGGCGCTGCGCACGCGCGCGTTCTATGTCGGCGCGCTGGGCTCGCGGCGCAACAACCAGGCGCGGCGCGAGCGTTTGAAGGAATTCGACCTGAACGACGCGCAGCTGGCGCGGCTGCACGGACCGGTCGGCATCTATATCGGCAGCCGCACGCCGCCGGAGATCGCGATCTCGATCCTGGCCGAGGTGGTCGCGGCGAAGAACCACGTATCGCTGCCCGACATCCTGCAGGTCGAGGGCGCCAAGGCGGCGCGCGAACTGGCGGCCAACGAGGCCAGCGCATGCAGTCCGGGCCGCTGATCGATTCGGATCTGCCGGCCGGCATCCTGCTGGCGGCCGGCTACGGCCGCCGCTTCGATCCAGGCGGCGCGCGCAACAAGCTGCTGCAAGCGCTGCCGGACGGACGCACCGTGGCGTGGCACAGCGCCCGCACGCTGGCCACCGCGCTGCCCGGCGCGATCGCCGTGGTGCGGCCGGGACAGCCGGAGCTGGAACGGGAACTGAGCGAGGGCGGCTGCAC
>NZ_AMPR02000317.1:0-2400 GCF_000307735.3 Cupriavidus sp. HPC(L)
GCCGCACCATGACGGGGCAGCGGCTACAATCCTGACCATGCTGATGATCGATTCCCAGGCGGTCCGCGCCTATCTGCTGGATCTGCAAGACCGCATCACGGAGGCCGTCGCCGCCATCGACGGGCAGCCGTTCGCCACCGATGCCTGGGAAAAGCCGCCGACCGAACGCCTGCGCGGCAGCGGCCGCACCCGCATCCTCGAAGGCGGCGCGGTGATGGAGCGCGCCGGCGTCGGGTTCTCGCACGTGCGCGGCGACGCGCTGCCGCCGTCGGCCAGCGCCAACCGGCCCGAACTGGCCGGCCGCGGCTTCGAGGCGATGGGCGTGTCGCTGGTGTTCCATCCGCGCAATCCCTACGTGCCCACGGTCCATATGAACGTGCGCTGCTTCCTGGCGGTCAAGGAAGGCGCCGAGCCGGTCTGGTGGTTCGGCGGCGGCATGGACCTGACGCCCTACTACGGCCATGCCGACGACTGCCGGCATTTCCACGCGACCTGCAAGCGCGCGCTCGATCCTTTCGGCGCCGAGCTGTATCCGCGCTTCAAGCGCTGGTGCGACGACTACTTCTTCCTGAAGCATCGCGGCGAGGCGCGCGGTGTCGGCGGCGTGTTCTTCGACGACTTCTCCGCGCTCGGCTTCGACGACAGCTTCGCGATGATGCGCGCGGTCGGCGACGGCTTCCTCGACGCCTACCTGCCGATCCTGCAGGCGCGCAAGGACACGCCCTATGGCCCGCGCGAACGCGACTTCCAGGCCTATCGCCGCGGCCGCTATGTCGAATTCAACCTGGTGTTCGACCGCGGCACGCTGTTCGGCCTGCAATCGGGCGGCCGCACCGAATCGATCCTGATGTCGATGCCGCCGCAGGCTGCCTGGCGCTACGACTGGCAGCCCGAGCCGGGCAGCGCCGAAGCGGCGCTGTACACCGACTTCCTGCCGGCACGCGACTGGGTCTGAACCGGCTCCGAACCTCACCGATGAACACCACCCGCCCCGCCGCCAGCGCGCCGATCCGGCCGGCCCCGGCCGACGATCCCGATCCGGCCCCGCACGGCCGCCCCTGGCGCCTCGGCATCCTCGGCGGCACCTTCGATCCGCCGCACGTCGGCCACCTGGCGTTGGCCCGGCTGTGCATCGAGCATCTGCAGCTGGACGAGCTGCTGTGGATCCCGACCGGCCAGTCGTGGCAGAAGGGCAACGACGTGACGCCGGCCGCGGACCGGCTGGCGATGACCGAGCTGGCCGCCGCGGCGCTGGCCGACGCGCCGGCGCGGGTCCACGCCAGCCGCATGGAAGTCGATCGCGCCGGCCCCAGCTACACCATCGACACCGTGCGCCAGCTGCGCGAGCAGGTCGGCGCCGAGGCCTCGCTGGCCTGGCTGATGGGCGCCGACCAATTGCTGCGCCTGCACACCTGGCATGGCTGGCAGGATCTGCTCGACTACGTCCATCTGTGCGTGGCGACCCGGCCCGGCTTCGCGCTGGACCAGCTCGACGGCCCGGTACGCGACGCGCTGGCCCAACGCCGCGCCGACGCGCACCTGATACAATCCACGCCCTCCGGCCGGATGTGGATCGACCAGACGCTAGCCGTCGACCTCTCCTCCACCGCCCTGCGCCAGCGCCTCGCGGCGGGCCAGCGCGCGGATGACCAACTCCCCCCGGGCGTGGCACACTACATCGCCACCCACGGACTCTATCGCCAGGACTGAGCAGGACCGTGGAACCGGGCCGGCCTTGGCACTGGCCCGGGACGCGGCCACGGCCACCGATCCCTCGCTGACCAAATACAAGGGCACCACCAAGGCACCATGGATATTCGCAAACTGCAACGCGCCATCGTCGATGGCCTCGAGGACGTCAAGGCACAGGACATCAAGGTGTTCGACACCTCGCACCTGACCGAACTGTTCGACCGCGTGGTGATCGCCAGCGGCACCTCGAACCGGCAGACCAAGGCGCTGGCCGCCTCGGTACGCGACACCGTCAAGGAAGCCGGCGGCCACATCGTCGCGGTGGAAGGCATGGAGACCGGCGAATGGGTGCTGGTCGACTGCGGCGATGCGGTGGTGCACATCCTGCAGCCGCAGTTGCGCCAGTACTACAACCTCGAAGAGATCTGGGGCGACAAGCCGGTGCGGATGAAGCTCGGCAGCGCGGCCAAGGGCCTGATCAAGGCCAGCGAGCCGATCGACGAGGACGAGGAAGACAACGCGCCGCGCGCCCGCAGGCGCCGCGCGGTCGGCGAACGCCCGGCACTGGCCCGGCTGCCCGAAGGCATGAAGGAACCGTCGCCGCCGATGGGTCACGAGGACACCGATCCGGACGCGATCGCGACGCAGCGCAAGCCTGTCGCCCGCGCCCGCACCACCAGCGTCAGCGGCGCCGCGCCGGCGCGCAAG
>NZ_AMPR02000316.1:0-2426 GCF_000307735.3 Cupriavidus sp. HPC(L)
GTCAGTTCGGCGTCGACATGGATGTAGGCGTTCAGCGCACTGGCCTGCTCGATGCGGGCCAGATAGTCGCGCGCCAGTTCTTCGGCCGACACCGCGCCGGCGGCAAGCGCATCGGCGATCTGGCGCAGCGAGGTCACGGTCGAACCGACCGGGAAGGAGGAAGCGGAGGAAGACATGGAGTGTCGGAAGAGCTTCGGAGAACGGCCCGCGGCGCATCGCTGCGCGGGCCGGATCTATTCAGGAGACGCCGCCGTGCGTACCGGTACGCCGATACGGAAAGGCCGGACGACGTCGGCGAGCCGGGCGTGGGACCGTTATTCGATCACCTTTGGCACCAGATACAGGCCGGCCTCGGTGGCCGGGGCCGGACGCTGGTAGTCGTCGCGCCGGTTGGGCTCGGTGACGACGTCGTCGCGCAGCCGCTGCTGCATTTCGCGTACCGCCGACAGCGGATGCGCCAGCGGTGCGACGCCGCTGGTGTCGACCGCCTGCATCTGCTCGACCAGCGAGAAGAATTGATTCAATTGCCCGAGCGTCTGGCCGGCTTCGTCATCGCTGATGTCGATGCGGGCAAGATGGGCGATGCGCTTGACGTCGGATAGCTCGAGTGCCATGGCGTGGGTGCGAGGAATTCCAGAGGGCCCGGCAGTCCGGCGACAGGCCGGGACGAACCGGGAGAATGACGACCGTGGCGACCGTACGGAGATAGTCGGGAGGCGCTGAACCGGGCCGGGCCGGCGCGCCTCGGGCAGCGCCCTGTCGGGGCCCTTGCCGGCCCGGCGTCAGCCCGGAGAATGTGCCGCGCGCGGCGCCCCACAATCGTCAGAATTACAGGTTTTTTCAGGGCAATTTGCCGCCGAAACACGCGGAATTATAAGGTATCATTCCGTTTTGCCGCCGCCCCTGGCGGCGCCTTCGCCGCTTGGGACCCAGGACCCGGCCGCTGAAGGATGCCGGACCCGACTGCCCGCGGGGCCCGGACCAGGATCCTCCGATTAGACCGACTCGCTGCTGCCCCATCTTGGGTGCCGGGTCTGTGGCGCCCGGACCACCGTCCGGCCATCCGCCAAATGAAGTTTGGCGAACTTTCTGGCGCCGTCTAATCAAAGGTTCCCGTGGGAGTGCGTTCCGCCGGCTCGGCGGGCCCATTCCCCCAGCACTGTCGCGGTTCGCCTGGCGCACCGCAACGGCATGGGCGGGACCGTGGATGCGCGGACGACGCGCGCCGTTTCCATCGACGACATATGAATTTCGCGGCCGGCGCCAACGACTGGCGCCGGCCGCTTCGCATACCTGCGAACCCACCAGAAAACAGGACTCCTGATGTTCGGATTTCTCCGCAGCTACTTCTCCAACGATCTCGCGATCGACCTCGGCACCGCCAACACGCTGATCTACATGCGTGACAAGGGCATCGTGCTGGACGAACCGTCGGTGGTCGCGATCCACCTGGGCGGCGGCCCGAACGCCAAGAAGACCATTCAGGCAGTCGGCAAGGAAGCCAAGCAGATGCTGGGCAAGGTGCCGGGCAACATCGAGGCGATCCGCCCGATGAAGGACGGCGTGATCGCCGACTTCACCGTCACCGAGCAGATGCTCAAGCAGTTCATCAAGATGGTGCACGACAGCAAGCTGCTGCGTCCGTCGCCGCGCATCATCATCTGCGTGCCGTGCGGTTCGACCCAGGTCGAGCGCCGCGCGATCCGCGAGTCGGCGCTGGGCGCCGGCGCCTCGCAGGTCTACCTGATCGAGGAACCGATGGCCGCCGCGATCGGCGCCGGCCTGCCGGTGTCCGAGCCGTCGGGCTCGATGGTCGTCGATATCGGCGGCGGCACCACCGAAGTCGGCATCATCTCGCTGGGCGGCATGGTCTACAAGGGCTCGGTGCGCGTCGGCGGCGACAAGTTCGACGAGGCCATCGTCAATTACATCCGCCGCAACTACGGCATGCTGATCGGCGAGCAGACCGCCGAAGCGATCAAGAAGGAAATCGGCTCCGCCTTCCCGGGTTCGGAAGTGCGCGAGATGGAGGTCAAGGGCCGCAACCTGTCCGAGGGCATCCCGCGCGCGTTCACGGTCTCGTCCAACGAGATCCTGGAAGCGCTGACCGATCCGCTGAACCAGATCGTCTCCACCGTCAAGATCGGCCTGGAGCAGACCCCGCCCGAACTGGGCGCGGACATCGCCGAGCGTGGCATCACGCTGACCGGCGGCGGCGCGCTGCTGCGCGACCTGGACCGCCTGCTGGCCGAGGAAACCGGCCTGCCGGTGCTGGTCGCCGAGGATCCGTTGACCTGCGTGGTGCGCGGCTCGGGCATGGCCCTGGAGCGCATGGACAAGCTGGGCAGCATCTTCGCCTACGAGTAAGCCGGTCCGGCAAAGGATCGTTCCCGTGGCGAAGCGCGCCCTGCCCGCACCGCTGGCCG
>NZ_AMPR02000315.1:0-2435 GCF_000307735.3 Cupriavidus sp. HPC(L)
CTCATCGAGCGCCGCGCGGCCGAAGCCCAGCGCGGCCGCCGCAACGGAGGCACGGAAGATGTCCAGCGTCATCATCGCCAGCTTGAAGCCCTGCCCCGGCTCGCCCAGCCGCTGCGCCACCGGCACGCGGCAGCCGTCGAAGCGCAGCGTCGCCAGCGGATGGGGCGCCATCACGTCGATGCGCTCGGCGATCTGCAGCCCCGGCGTATCGGCATCGACGACGAAGGCCGTGATGCCGCGCGCGCCAGGCGCTTCGCCGGTGCAGGCGAACACGCAATAGAAGTCGGCAATGCCGCCGTTCGAGATCCAGGTCTTGGCGCCGTCGAGCACGTAGTGATCGCCGTCCAGCGTCGCGCGGCACTGCATCGCCGCGACATCGGAACCGGCCTCCGGCTCCGACAGCGCGAAGGCCGCGATCGCCTCGCCGCGCGCCACGCGCGGCAGATAGCGCTGGCGCAGCGTCTCGTCGCCCGCCAGCGTGATCGCGCCCGATCCGAGGCCCTGCATCGCGAAGGCGAAATCGGCAAGCCCGTCGTGCCGCGCCAGCGTCTCGCGCAGCAGGCACAGCGCGCGCGAATCGAGCTGGTCGAGCGCGCCGCCGTAGGCCCGCGGCACGCAATAGCGCAGCCAGCCGGCGTCGCCGAGCTGCCGCACCAGCGCGCGGCAGTCCGCGTCGACATCGGCGCCGGGCGCATGCGGCTGCGCCGACAGCGAGCGCGCGCACCACGCGTCGAGCTCGCGCGCCAGCGTGCGGTGCGCATCGTCGAAGAACGGCAGCGTCAGATCATCGTCCCAGGCGGGCATCTCGGCTCTCCTCGCTCAGTTGCCTTCGAACACGGGCCTGGCCTTGGCGACGAAGGCTTCGTAGGCACGGCGGAAGTCGCCGGTCTGCATGCAGATCGCCTGGGCCTGCGCCTCGGCCTCGATGGCCTCGTCCAGTCCCATGTTCCATTCCTGGTGCAGCAGCTTCTTGGTGACGCCATGCGCGAAGGTCGGGCCCGCGGCAAGCTGCGCGGCCAGCGCCGCGGCCTCGTCGCCGAGCCGCTCGGGCGCGTGCAGCGCGTTGAAGAAGCCCCATTGCAGCCCCTCCTGCGCGCTCATCGCGCGGCCGGTATAGAGCAGCTCGCTGGCGCGGCCCTGGCCGATCATCCGCGGCAGCAGCGTGCAGGCGCCCATGTCGGCGCCGGCCAGGCCCACCCGCACGAACAGGAAGGCCGTGCGTGCCGACTCGGTCGCCAGCCGCATGTCCGAGGCCAGCGCGATCATCGCGCCCGCGCCGGCGCAGACGCCGTCGACCGCCGCGATGATCGGCTGCGGACACGCCCGCATCGCCTTGACCAGGTCGCCGGTCATCCGCGTGAAGTCGAGCAGCTCGGGCATCGCCATCTTCGTCAGCGGGCCGATGATCTCGTGCACGTCGCCGCCCGAGCAGAAGTTGCCGCCGGCACCCTGCACCACCACGGCCTTGATGTCGCTGGCATAGACCAGCGCGCGGAACAGATCGCGCAGTTCGGCGTAGGCGTCGAAGGTCAGCGGATTCTTGCGCTCGGGACGGTTCAGCGTCACGGTGCCGACCTTGCCGTCCGCGGATACCGACCACAGGAAGTGGCGCGGCGCGAAGTCCGCGAAGCCGCGCTTGTGGTGGCGCATGTCCAGTGCGATCTCGTTCATCTGCGTTCTCTCGTCGATTTTGTCGATGGATCGATGTATGGGTTCGTCTTGGGCCGCCGGAAAGACCCGTTCAGCCCGCCATCACCTCGCCGCCCGCCACCGCGATGGCCTGGCCGGTGATCGCGCTGGCCGACGGCCGGCATAGCCAGGCGACCGCGTCGGCCACTTCGTCCGGATCCACCAGCCGGCGCTGCGGATTGCGGCCGGCCAGTTCGGCGCGCGCCTGCGCTTCGGTACGGCCCGTCTTGCCGACGATATTGGCGACCGCCTCGCGCACGATGTCGGTATCGGTATAGCCGGGGCACACCGCATTGACGGTGACGCCGCTGCGCGCCAGCTCCAGCGCCAGCGCGCGCGTCAGGCCGAGCACGCCGTGCTTGGCCGCGCAGTAGGCCGTCACATAGGCATAGCCGGTCAGCGCGGCGGTGCTGGCCACATTGACCACACGGCCCCAGCCGGCGTCGCGCATCGCGGGCAGCGCGGCCTGCGTGCACAGGAAGGTGCCGGTCAGGTTCACATCGAGCATGCGGCGCCACAGCGCCAGATCGGTCTTCGCGATCGGCGCGCTGTGCGCCTGGCCGGCGTTGTTGACCAGCACGGCGATCGGTCCCAGCGCCTGCGCCGCGGCGTCGAACGCGCGGGCCACACTGCCGGCATCGGCGACATCGGCCTGCACCCCGTGCAGCCGCGCACCGGGATGATCCTGCCCAAGCCGCTCCGCGGCGCGCGCCAGCGCGTCGCCGTCGCGGCCCAGCAGCGTCACG
>NZ_AMPR02000314.1:0-2470 GCF_000307735.3 Cupriavidus sp. HPC(L)
GGCCGGCCCGGCGGCGACCGTCGTTGCCGCGCGATCGGCGGCCGGAAAACTTGCCGGCAAAGCGGCCCGTTGTGGCTTGAGGTTCATGGGCGGATTCTACCATCGGGGCATGCCCCCGCGCCCGCGCGCGGCCTGCCCGTCAAGGCGATTCAGAATCGAACCCGTACGTACCGCATGCCGGGGGAAGCGCCCGTTGCTTGTGGCAAAATGCCCCGCTTTCGACTGAGTGTTTCTTCGATGTCCAACCTGCCAGCTTCCGTCACGCAAAAGATCGTGTCGCTCATCGCGGCCGAGCTGTCCGTCCAACCCCGCCAGGTGGCGGCGGCCGTCGAACTGCTCGACGAAGGCGCCACCGTGCCGTTCATCGCGCGCTACCGCAAGGAAGTCACCGGCAACCTCGACGACACGCAGCTGCGCACGCTCGAGGAACGGCTACTGTACCTGCGCGACATGGAGGAACGCCGCGCCGCGATCCTGGCCTCGATCGAGGAACAAGGCAAGCTGACCCCCGAGCTGCGCACCGCGATCGAAGCGGCGGTCACCAAGCAGGCGCTGGAAGACCTGTACCTGCCCTACAAGCCCAAGCGCCGCACCCGCGCCCAGATCGCGCGCGAATGCGGGCTGGAGCCGCTGGCGCACGCGCTGCTGGCCGACCCGACGCTGGATCCCCAGGCCGAGGCGGCCAGGTACGTCAACGGCAAGCCCACCGCCGACGGCGGCGTGCCCGACGTCAAGGCCGCGCTGGATGGCGCGCGCGACATCCTGTCGGAGCAGTTCGGCGAGACCGCCGAGCTGCTGGGCAAGCTGCGCGAGCATCTGTGGTCCAACGGCGTGGTCACCTCGTCGGTGGTCGAAGGCAAGGAAACCGCCGAGGAAGAGAAGTTCCGCGACTACTACAACTACAGCGAGACCATCCGCACGATCCCGTCGCACCGCGCGCTGGCGCTGTTCCGCGGCCGCAATGCCGGCGTGCTGATGATCAAGCTCGGCCTGGGCGAGGAACAGGACGCGCTGGTGCCGCACCCGTGCGAGGCGATGATCGCGCGCCATGTCGGCATCCAGAACCTGAACCGCCCGGCCGACAAGTGGCTGGGCGACGTCTGCCGCTGGTGCTGGCGCGTCAAGGTGCAGCCGCACCTCGAAACCGAATTGCTGACGCAGTTGCGCGAGAGCGCGGAAGGCGAGGCCATCAAGATCTTCGGCCGCAATCTGCACGAACTGCTGCTGGCCGCGCCGGCCGGCCCGAAGGCGGTGATGGGCATCGACCCGGGCATCCGCACCGGCTGCAAGATCGCGGTGGTCGACGCCACCGGCAAGCTGCTGGAGACCGCGACGATCTACCCGCATGAGCCGCGCCGCGACTGGAACGGCTCGCTGGCCACGCTGGCGCGCCTGGCCAAGCAGCACGGCGTCTCGCTGGTGTCGATCGGCAACGGCACCGCCAGCCGCGAAACCGACAAGCTGGTGCAGGACCTGATGCGCCAGGCGCCCGAACTGAAGCTGACCAAGATCGTCGTCAGCGAAGCCGGCGCCTCGGTCTATTCCGCCTCGGAGCTGGCGGCCAAGGAATTCCCCGAGCTGGACGTGTCGCTGCGCGGCGCGGTCTCGATCGCGCGCCGGCTGCAGGATCCGCTCGCCGAACTGGTCAAGATCGATCCGAAATCGATCGGCGTCGGCCAGTACCAGCACGACGTCAACCAGCGCGAGCTGGCGCGCACGCTCGATGCGGTGGTCGAGGACTGCGTGAACGCCGTGGGCGTCGACGTCAATACCGCGTCCGTGCCGCTGCTGGCGCGCGTGTCGGGCCTGAACAGCGTGCTGGCGCGCAATATCGTCGAGTTCCGCGATGCCAATGGCGCCTTCCCCAATCGCGACGCGCTGAAGAAGGTGCCGCGGCTCGGCGACAAGACCTTCGAGCAGGCGGCGGGCTTCCTGCGCATCAATGACGGCGACAATCCGCTGGACCGCTCGTCGGTCCACCCGGAGGCCTACCCGGTCGTCAAGCGCATCCTCGACCATATCAAGAAGGACCTGCGCGACGTGATGGGCAACCGCGACGCGCTGCGCGGGCTGTCGCCGGCGCAGTTCACCGACGACACCTTCGGCCTGCCGACCGTGCGCGACATCCTCAGCGAACTGGAAAAGCCGGGCCGCGACCCGCGTCCGGAATTCAAGACGGCGACCTTCCAGGACGGCGTCGAGGACATCAAGGACCTGCAGCCCGGCATGGTGCTCGAGGGCGTGGTGACCAACGTCGCCGCCTTCGGCGCCTTCGTCGATATCGGCGTGCACCAGGACGGCCTGGTCCATATCTCGGCGCTGTCGAACAAGTTCGTCAAGGACGCGCACGAGGTCGTCAAGGCCGGCCAGATCGTCAAGGTCAAGGTGATGGAGGTCGACGTCAAGCGCAACCGCATCGGCCTGTCGATGCGCCTGGACGACGAGCCCGGCCAGAGCGGCAATCGCGCGG
>NZ_AMPR02000313.1:0-2473 GCF_000307735.3 Cupriavidus sp. HPC(L)
GAACGACGCGGACGGCATCGCCGGCGCCCTGCTGGTCGCGCCGGCCGACCCCGACAAGTTCGGCGTCGCGCCGCTGCTGCCGACGTTCCGGCTGCCGTTCCCGACGCTGGTCGTGGCGAGCCGCAACGACCCGTGGATGGCCCAGCGCACCGCCTTCACCTGGGGCACGCTGTGGGGCAGCGAGCTGCACGACGCGGGCAGCCTTGGTCACATCAACGCGGATTCGGGCCTCGGCCGTTGGCCGGAGGGGCTGGGATTGCTGGGCACGCTGCTGCAGAGGATCGACGCACGCGGTGCCGCCCCCTCGCATGACAGGCACTGCACTGCATGGGAAGCCGCACTCGAAGTGATCCCCACCGTTCCATATATCTGAATCGACTAAAGACATGCGTAAATATTCGTTCTGGATATAAGCGCTGCTCTGCACAATCTATTGGTCCGCTGCCGGTTGCGCGCACAGGCGCGCCGGCGGCGCCCATTGCACGTCGATCGCACGCCGAGCGCCCGCCCCACGTGGTGCGCAACGTCGCGTTCGCCGGCCTTCGCATCCGACACCATGCCTGCCACCTTGCCATTGACCGATACCGTGCCAGCGGCGCCGACCTTTCCGCGGCGGCTGCCCGGACCGCTGCGCGCCCGCCATACGGTGCTGCCGGGCTTCGGCCTGTCGCTCGGCTTCACGCTGCTGTACCTGACGCTGATCGTGCTGATCCCGTTGGCGGCCGCCTTCCTGAAGGCGTTCACGCTGAGCTGGGACAGCTTCTGGGCCATCGTCACCGCGCCGCGGGTGCTGGCCGCCTACAAGCTGAGCTTCGGCGCCTCGCTGATCGCAGCGATCGTCAATACCGTGTTCGGCCTGGTGGTGGCCTGGGTGCTGGTGCGCTACCGCTTTCCCGGCCGGCGCCTGGTCGATGCGCTGGTCGACCTGCCGTTCGCGCTGCCCACCGCGGTGGCCGGCATCGCGCTGACCGCGCTGTTCGCCGGCAACGGCTGGATCGGCCGCTGGCTCGAGCCGCTCGGCATCAAGGTCGCGTTCACCCCGCTGGGCGTGGTGATCGCGCTGACCTTCATCGGCCTGCCGTTCGTCGTGCGCACGGTGCAGCCGGTGCTCGAGGAACTGGAGCGCGAGCTCGAAGAGGCCGCGGCGAGCCTGGGCGCGACGCGCTGGCAGACCTTTGGCCGCGTGATCCTGCCCGCGATCGCGCCGGCGCTGCTGACCGGGTTTGCGCTGGCCTTCGCACGCGCCACCGGCGAGTACGGCTCCGTCGTCTTCATCAGCGGCAACATGCCGATGGTGTCGGAGATCGCGCCGCTGATGATCTACGCCAAGCTCGAGCAGTACGACTATGCCGGCGCCACCGCGGTGGCGGTGGTGATGCTGCTGATCTCGTTCGCGTTGCTGCTGCTGATCAACGGCTTGCAGGCCTGGTCCCGGCGCCGCCAGAACGGCGGCCGCCCGGCCCCGGCGCAGGGGCGCGACGACGATGCGGCGGGCGCATCGCGTTCGCTGACCGCGGCCGGAGATTTCTGAGATGGCCGGCTCTCTTCCGCTGGGCGCGGCACGCGCGCTGCCGGTGACGCCGGTGCATGACGCCACCGCCGAGGCGCCGTGGGTGCGCCGCACGCTGGTCGCGATCGCCGCGCTGTTCCTGACGCTGTTCCTGTTCGTGCCGCTGGCCGCGGTGTTCTACGAGGCGCTGCGCCAGGGCCTGAACGCCTACTGGAGCGCGCTGGTCGAGCCGGACGCGCTGTCCGCGATCCGGCTGACGCTGACGGTCGCGGCGATCGCCGTGCCGCTGAACCTGGTATTCGGTGTTGCCGCGGCCTGGGCCATCGCCAAGTTCGAATTCCCCGGCAAGAGCCTGCTGACCACGCTGATCGACCTGCCGTTCTCGGTGTCGCCGGTGATCTCGGGCCTGATCTATGTGCTGCTGTTCGGCGCGCAGGGCTGGTTCGGACCGTGGCTGGCCGAGCACGATATCCGCATCCTGTTCGCGGTGCCGGGCATCGTGCTGGCGACCGTCTTCGTGACGTTTCCCTTTGTCGCGCGCGAGCTGATTCCGCTGATGCAGGCGCAGGGCACCGAGGAAGAGGAGGCGGCGATCGTGCTCGGCGCGTCGGGCTGGCAGACCTTCTGGCGCGTGACGCTGCCCAATATCCGCTGGGGCCTGCTGTATGGCGTGATCCTGTGCAATGCGCGGGCGATGGGCGAGTTCGGCGCGGTGTCGGTGGTGTCGGGCCATATCCGCGGGCTGACCAACACGATGCCGCTGCACGTCGAGATTCTCTACAACGAATACAACTTCGTCGCGGCCTTCGCGGTGGCCTCGCTGCTGACGCTGCTGGCGCTGCTGACGCTGGCGATCAAGACGCTGGTCGAATTCCGTACGCGGCGCGAGTCGGGCGAGGCGAACGAGGAAGGCGTGCCGGCCGCGCCGGCCACGCTGCCGGCGGCCTCGGCCCTCGCCGTGCC
>NZ_AMPR02000312.1:0-27517 GCF_000307735.3 Cupriavidus sp. HPC(L)
CCGGCGAGCGGCACGTCGGACGGCGTCAGCGCACCGGGCGGCACGCTGACGCAATGGTCGATGGTAGCCTCCAGCGCCTGCCGATAGGCCTCTACCAGCGAGGCGATGGTGTCATGCCGGTAGCGCGAGGTGCTGAAGCCGAACGCCAGCGACAGCGCGCCGCCGCTTACCTGGCCGTTGATCGTGATCCAGTTGCCGAGCGGGGCCTGCGGGTCGCGGCTGGCTCCGCACGGTTCTTCGGCGAAGTCGAACAGCGCGTCAGCACCGAGGCTTTGGTCGAACTGGCCGAGATAGTTGAACGTGATGCGGGGCAGGGCGCAGGACGCGAGTCGGTCGCGGATGGCCTGCGGCCCGAGATGCCGCAGCAGGCCGTAGCCGATGCCATGGTCGGGAACGCCCCGCAGCGTCTCCTTGACAGACTTGATGCTCGCCGCGGTGTCCGCGGCCGAGGGCAGCACTACCGGGAACATCGTCGTGAACCAGCCAACGGTGCGGCCAATATCCGGCGTCGCGCGCAAGGCCTCCCGGCCATGCCCTTCAAGCAGCACGGCAGCGCGATCGAGGCCGGCCCATTGGCCAACCGCCTGCGCAAGCGCGCTCAGCAGCAGGTCGTTGATCTGCGTTCGGTAGGCGGCCGGTGCCTGCTTCAGCAGCCGTTGTGTCTGCTCGGCCGACAGCTGAAGCGTCAGCGTCGCGGCATCGCCAATGCGATCGTTCCCCACGGCGTGATCGCACGGCAGCTCAGGTCCTTGCTGGGCATGCCAGTAGTCGGCCTGCCGGATGAACTCGTCCGAGTTCGCGTGCTGCGCTAACGCCTGTGACCAGGCCTTGTACGACGCAGTCTTGGCCGGCAGCGCGATCGGCTGGCGCTGCTGCGCGAGCCGGTACGCTTGCTGAAGGTCCTCCAGCAGGATGCGCCACGAGACGCCATCGACCACAAGGTGGTGAATGGCGAGGAGCAGGCGCTCGCTGCCATCCGGCAATTGAAGATGCAGCGCGCGCAGCAATGGCCCCTGTGCCAGATCCAGGCTCCGTTGAGCACGATCGCAGTGTGCGGCGATGGAGTCTGCCTCGTCCACTTGCTGCTGCCACAGCAGTTCGCTATCGCCTGGCGCGGTGTAGTGTTGCCGCCATTGCCCGTCCTGCTCGCGGTAGCGCAGCCGCAATGCATCGTGATGGCCGACCAGTGCCGTCAGCGCGCTGCGCAGGGCGTCCGGATCGAGCGGCGCCGTGGGACGCAGCAGGATCGATTGATTCCAATGGTTTCGATTCGGGATCGGCGCCTCGAAGAACGCCCGCTGAATCGGCAGCAGTGGGGCGTCGCCGGTCGGCTTGTCGTCGACGCGCCGATTCGCCTCATCGCGCTTGGTCACCTGTGCCAGCGCCTGCACGGTCTGATGCAGGAACAGGTCTTTTGGCGTGAAACGCAGGCCGAGGCGGCGTGCGCGGCTGACCGATTGGATCGACAGGATCGAGTCGCCGCCAAGCTCGAAGAAGTTGTCGGTCGCGCCGACGCGCTCGACGCCGAGGACGTCTTGCCAGACTTGCGCAAGCAGGGCCTCGGTATCGTTGCGCGGGGCGACGTAGCCTTCGGCTTCCCATACCGGGGCGGGCAGCGCCCGGCGGTCGAGCTTGCCGTTGGGCGTGACCGGGAGCCGCTCGAGCGCGATGATCTGAGCTGGCACCATATGGTCGGGCAGTTGTGCCTTGAGCCGGTTCTTGATCGTCGCGGTGTCGACGGCGTCCAGCACGCAGTAGGCGACCAGCCTCTCCTCGTGAACGATCACCGCGGCGTCCTTGACCCCCGGCTGGGACCGCAGCAGATGGGCGACTTCGCCGAGTTCGACGCGGTAGCCGCGGATCTTGACCTGTTCGTCCTGACGGCCCAGGTATTCAATCCGGCCGTCCGCATCCTGCTTGACGCGATCGCCGGTGCGGTACATCCGTGCGCCGGAGGTGAAGGGATCGGGCACGAAGCGTTCGGCGGTGAGCCCGGACCGTCCAAGGTAGCCGCGGGCCAGCTGCGGTCCGGCTATATAGAGCTCACCGACAATGCCGCTTGGTACCGGGTTCAGGTCGGCGTCCAGCACGTAGACGCGCGAGCCGGGCAGCGGGGTGCCGGTAGGTAGCTGCCGGTCGGGCAGGGTCACGGCTTCATGCGTGAGCACGCCGACGGTCGTCTCCGTCGGACCGTAGTGGTTGAACAGCCGGCAGTGCGGCTTCAGGTCACGGACCATGCGAGCCAGCTCGGCTGAGGTCGCTTCGCCACCAAGAATGAGGGCCTGTTCGGGTAGCACGTCGGCAGGCTGCCGAGCCTGCAACAACCCGCGCAGATGACTCGGCACGATCTTGAGCACGCCGACACGGTGCCGGGCCATGTACTGAGCAAACCGATCGGGATCGAAGCCGCGCTCGCGCGAGATCAGATGCAAGGTGCGGCCGCTGCAGAGGGCGCCGAACAGCACGGTATGGCCCAAGTCGGCGGCCGTGGTCGAGACCATCGCCATCGAGGCAGCGGCTGGCAGTTGCAGCCGGTGCAGCACGCCGGAGACGTAGTGCGCCAACGCGTCATGACTGACGACAACGCCTTTCGGGGCGCCGGTCGAGCCGGAGGTGTAGATCAGATATGCGGCCTGATCCGGGAGCAGCGAGACAGCAGGGGCGTCGTCCACCGGCGCCACAGACGCCGGATCGATGCAATCGACGCCGGGCACGAAGCCAACGACAACGTGAGCTCCGGCATCGTCGAGCAGCTGCCGCAAGCGCTCGGCAGGCTGTGCCGGATCGAGCGGCACACAGACGGCGCCGGCCTTCAGGATGCCGAGCAGGCCGGTAACGAATGCAGGCGAGCGTTCGACACAGAGCCCAACCCGCGCCTCGCGCCCAACGCCGCGCTCGATCAGCGCCGCGGCTATCCCATTGGCCATCCGGTCGGTCTCGCCCCGGGACAGCACCTGATCCTCATATTGCAGTGCGACGGCGGAAGGATCAGCGTCAGCGTTCCGCCGCCATGCCGCGAGCACATCGGCCGGAGCCGATGTCACCGCCTCGCCAATGAGCTGCCCGTCCTCATTGTCGAGCGCCAGCTCACCAACGCGAACGGTCGGTGTCGAAGCAATCTGTTCGAGGATGCCCACATAGTGCTGACGCATCCGCTCGATGGTGCCGCGATCGAACAGATCGGTGGCGTAGCCGAACCGGCCCGCGATGCCGTCTTCGCTCTCTACCAGATCCAACGCGATATCGAAGCGCGTGACATCGCCTTCGATCTGTTCGGCCGTGACGACGTGGCCGGCCAACTGTTTGGGAACCGCAATCGGCAGCGCCAGGTTGAACTTGACCTGGAACAGCGGGTTGTGGGCGAGGCTGCGTTCCGGCTGCAGCGCCTCGACCAGCTGTTCGAAGGGCAGGTCCTGGTATCCCTGCGACTCGATCACCGTCTGATGCAGCCCACGGAGCAGCGCGTCCCACGGCATGCTGCCGTCGATGTCCGTGCGCACGACCAGCGTATTGACGAAGCAGCCGATCAGGGCCTCGGTCTCGACGCTGCCGCGATTGGCGACCGGCACGCCGACCCGGACATCGCGCTGCCCCGTGTAGCGGTACAGCAGCGTCTGGAAGGCGGCCAACAGCACCGCAAACATCGTTGTCTGTGCACCGAGCGCGATGCCGCGCAAGCTTGTCGCCAACGGCCCGTCCAGCATGAAGGGCACCGCGGCGCCGCGATGGCTCTGCGCCGCGGGGCGCGGCCGATCGCTCGGAAGTTCCAGTACAACGGACGAGTCGCCGAGGCGATCCTTCCAGTAGGCGAGTTGACGGTCACGCTCGCCGGCCTCCAGGCGATCCGCATGCCAGGCGGCATAGTCGGCGTAGCGGATCGCGAGCGGCGGCAACTCGACGGGACGATCTGCCGCGAAACCCTCGTACAGCCGGCAAAACTCGTCGATCGCCACATTCATCGACCAGCCATCCGACACGATATGGTGGACCGTGATCGACAGCCATTCCTGGTCTTCCGCGACTCGCAGTTGCGCGACGCGCAATGGTGCCGCGGCCAGCAGGTCGAACGGCTCGGCGCTGAGCTCGCGAGCTTTTGCTTGCGCCCTGGCCGCGGCCTCGGGCCCGTGCTCGCGCAGATCCAGTACCGCAATCGGGCAGGGGCCGGCGGGCAGTACCCGTTGCCGCGGTTCCTCATGCGGGTCCAGTTCGAAGCGCGTGCGCAGCCCCTCGTGCCGGGCGACCAGTGCGTCGACCGCGCGTTGCAGCGCGATCCGGTCGAAACGCCCGTGCAGCTTCAGCACACCGGAGACGTTGTAGGCGCCGCTGTCCGGCTGCATCGACCACAGCACCCACAGGCCCCGTTGCACCGGGGACAGCGGCGCCAGTTCGCTGTCTGGCCGGCGCGCAATGGACCCTTCCTTCGCCGAGTCCTGACCCTCGTCGCGAGCCAGCAACCCGTCGATGACCGCCGCGTTGGCCCGCAGCGACCCATCGGCGAACAGGTGCGCCAACGCGTAGCCACGATGCAACCGCTCCCGGATTCTCGACACCAGTTGGGTTGCGCGCACCGAATTGCCGCCCATCGCGAAGAAGTTGTCGTCGGCCGATGCCGGCCGGATGGCGAGCACTTCCTGCCAGAGCTCCGCCAGTGTCGCCTCCGTGCCCTGCAGCGCCACGGCGTTGGCGTTCGCGGTGGCGACCGACGATGGACCCGATGCGAGCCGCCGCCCCGATTCGAATGCCGCCCACAGCGCCAGATCGCCGCTGCGCCAGGCCGGCAGGCAGCGCGAGCGTTGCAGCTTGCCGCTGGTGGTCTTCGGCAGTTCGCCGGGCTGCAGCAGCAGCACCAGGCCCGGCGGCTCGCCGCAGCATTGGGCCACCGCCTCGCGAATGGCCGCCTCCACCGCCTCCGGAGAGCCGAACTTCTGGATGCTGCGCGCAATCTCGGCCGCGATGCCGATCGTTTCGACCTGCCCGTCTGGCGATGGGAACGCGAAGGCGGCGACCCGGCCCTTGCGCACGACCTCGACCGCGGCTTCGACCGCGATTTCGATGTCCTGCGGATACAGGTTGTGTCCGCGGACGATGATCAGGTCCTTCAACCGTCCGGCGACATAGAGCCTGCCGTCGTGCAGGAAGCCGAGGTCGCCCGTGCGCAGATGGCGAGATGCGGCATCGTCGTGATGGGCGAATGTGTTCGCAGTGGCCTCGGGGTGCTGCCAGTAGCCCGCCGTCACGCTCGGCCCGCTGATGCAGATCTCGCCGACCTCGCCGTCCGGAACCGGCTGTCCATGTTCGACATGGCGGATCTCGATGCGGTGGTCCGGGGCCGCATCGCCGCAGGCCACGAGCCGAGTACCGTCGCCATCGTGCGATGCCACGGCACGTCCCGCGGCCAGCGCCGCCTCGTTGAAACCGACCATCGTGGCACCTTCGCCGGGGCGCCCGCCGGTGGCAAGCAGCGTTGCCTCCGCCAGTCCATAGCAGGGATAGAGCGCGCTGGCGTCGAGGCCGGCATCGGCGAAGTGGCTGGCGAACCGTTCCAGTGTCTCGGCGCGGATCGGCTCGGCGCCGCAGAAGGCGACACGCCAGCTGCGCAGCGAGAGCGTCGGCACCTGTGCCGGACGCACGCGCTCCACGCAAAGCCGATAGGCGAAGTCGGGACCGCCGCTGACGGTGCCGCCGAATCGGTCGATTGCCTCCAGCCAGCGGCGCGGCCGCTGCAGGAAATACGTCGGCGACATCAGCACCAGCGGCATGCCGCCATAGAGCGGATGCAACAGTCCACCGATCAGGCCCATGTCGTGATAGAGCGGCAGCCAGCTGACCATCACGTCGCCGGCCGTGGTGCCGAACTGGTGGGCGATGGCCGCCTCGTTGGCGACGATATTGGCGTGCGTCACCATCACGCCCTTCGGGGTCGCGGTCGAACCGGAGGTGTACTGCAGGAAGGCAACGGCGTCGGGGCTGACTGATGCGGCCCAGGCCTTTGCGTACGAAAGGGTTGTCTCCGGGGGCGATTGCCGGACCGACGATACGGTGACGACGCGCGTCTGCAGGCTGGCGGAGCGTCCGCTCGCCCATTCGCCGGCAAGTCCGTCGTCGACCACGACGACAGCGGGCTGCGCATCGGCGGCGATGGCGTTGAGCCGGGCCAGATGCTGCGGCCGCATCGATTCGGGCGGGAAAGCCGGCACCGCGATCACGCGCGCCAGCAGGCAGCCGAGAAACGCGCTGACATAGTCGATGCCGGTATCGAGCACGATCATCGCGCGCTCGCCGGGCTGGGCGACCTCGCTCAGCCGGGCAGCGTAGGCCGCCGCTCGCGCGAGCAGGTCGCGATAGCGGTAGGGCGTGCCTTCGGGGTGGTCCTCGTCCAGCACCGTCAGTGCCGTCGCATCGGCGCGGCTTGTCGCGTGTTGGATCAAATGGTCGAGCAGCGTCTCGCCTTGCATTGCTGTCCTTTTGCGAATCGATGGACCGGTGCTGCACCAGCACGTCCGACAGAAGGAAGACGAAGGGAGAGGCGGGGAATTTAGCGCGGCGTGACTTCGATCAGCACAATGCCGCGCACTCGGCGCGCAGCGGACAGGTGCCGCAGTAATCGTCGCCGTCGAGCCGGTACTTCAGGCAGCAGACGCGGCGCACGCGACGTTCGCCGCCGTCCGCCTGCGGGCGGTCCAGATAGGCGGCGCGATAGGGATGCGGCCGGCCGTCGGCGCCCCGGTCCTGGCGCAGCCACTGCGCCAGCGAGTCGCGGCGTCGCCCATCCAGTGCCGGATGGGCGAGCAGGTTCATGCCGACGTATTGGACGAACTCGGCCGCGTGGCTCCACAGCACGCGCGGCGAGGCACGGGTCAGCGCCGACAGCGTGGCGAACACCGGCGCCAGATGGTGGTGCGTCATGGCGCCCAGCGTTTCGTCCAGCGTTGCCGCGCCCTGGCCGAGCGCCGGCGAACGCAGGTGGATGCGTGACACCAGACCGTCCGGACCGAAGGCGATATCGACCTCGTCCAGCGTTACCGGCACCGTTCGGCCGAGCGCTGCCGCCGCGACCAGCACCGGCGGCACCAGCACCACGCAGTAGTGCCGGGCCCACCACGACGCCAGCGCGGGCGAGGCGCGCTCGTGTTCGGCTCCGATGGTGTCGCGGTATTCGGCCAGCCGTTGCCGCAATGCCGCCGGCTCTGCGAACAGGCTTCCCGGCACCGCATTGACGCCGGCCGGCGCCGTGGTGACCCCTTCGCCGAAGCGCCGCAGCGGGCCGGGAAAGAAGGGTGCGAGTTCGGCAATCAACAGGATCTCCAGGCCAGGGCGGGGCCGAATCGATGCGTATCGAAGCAAGCGTCGTTGCTGGAACGCCGCCTTCAACGAGAGACGAACCGCCCACCGCCGAAATTAGCGTCGCCCCCTTTCTGTGCCGATCAGCCGCCAATTCCCCTTTTCACGCTCCCTATTGCCGTTTCTCCGTCACTCACGTAATAATTACGAATCATTATCATTCGCAGATGCATTACGGCGAGCCTTTTTGCGTGCCGGGCGAACGCGATCCAAAAAGAAGGGGAGTCTCATGCAACGGGTGTTCGATTGCCGGCGGACGGAGGTTCGGCGGGCGGTAGTGATGTTGTTTGCGCTGGCGGGCAGCGCGCATGCACAGGAGCAGGCGGCGCCGGCGGGCCAGCCCGTGACGGGCCAATTGCCCGAGGTCACCGTCAGGGCCACCGGGTCGGAGACGGGAACCGGCCCGGTGGGCGGCTATGTCGCCCGGCGCAGCGTCACCGCGACCAAGACCGATACGCCGTTGGCGGAGACGCCGCAGTCGATTTCGGTGATCACCCGCGAGCAGATGGAAGACCGCGGCGTGCAGAACGTGTCCGAGGCCTTCGCCTATTCGGCCGGCGTGGTCGGCGACAACGTGGTCGAGTCGCGCTATGACAAGCCGGTGATCCGCGGCTTCCCCGCGCGGCAGTATCTCGACGGCCTGTACATCAACTACTACACGAGCGGCTACCTGATGCCGCGTGTCGACACCTATGGACTCGAGCGCGTCGAGCTGCTGCGCGGCCCCAGTTCGGTGCTGTACGGCGCCAACGCGCCGGGCGGCCTCATCAACCTGGTCAGCAAGCGGCCGACCGCCGAGACGCTGCGCGAGGTCAATCTGCAATATGGTTCGCACAATCGGAAGCAGGCCAGCTTCGACCTGTCCGGCGCGGTGGACAGCAACCAGACCGTGCTCTATCGGCTGACCGGCCTGTTCCGCAAGAGCGATACGCAGACCGAGCATGCCAAGGACGACCGCATCTTCATTGCGCCCGCCTTGACGTTCCGCCCCTCCGCCGATACCACCTTCACGCTGCTGACGCACTACCAACGCGACAAGCAGGGCACCGCGATCAACTTCCTGCCGCGCGAGGGCACGGTCATTCCGACGGTGAACGGCCGCAGGATCCCGGTCGGGTTCTTCACCGGCGAGCCGGGCTTCAATACCTTCGACCGCGAGGAATACGCGATCGGCTACGCCTTCGAGCATCGCTTCAACGACACCTTCCGCGTACGGCAGAACGTGCGCTACATGCACAGCGACCTGACCTATACCGGGGTCTATGCGGTGGGCTGGAACTCGGCGGCGCAGCAGCAACTGCGGCGCGGTTCGCTCGATGCCGGCGGCAAGCTCGATACGATCGGCGTCGATACCCAGCTGCAGGCGGACTTCAGTACCGGGCCGGTCCGGCACAAAGTGCTGGTCGGCGTGGATTACCAGCATGGCAAGTTCGACGACAAGCAGGGCTTCGGCACGGTAGGCACGCCGCCGCTGGGCCTGATCGATCCGTGGAATCCGGTCTACGGCGCCAGGATCAACCCGATCGCCTCGTACACCAATGCGGAGCAGACCCAGCGCCAGCTCGGCATCTATTTCCAGGATCAGATGAAGCTGACCGAGCGGCTGACCTTCGTCGCCGGCGGCCGCAAGGACTGGGCGAGCTCCGATACGACGTCGACCCGCATCGTCACCGCGACCAACGCCCGCACCGTCACGACGACGCCGATCGACCAGGACGACTTCACCTATCGCCTCGGCCTGCTGTACCAGGCGCCGTACGGCATCACGCCATACGTCAGCTATTCGACCTCGTTCCAGCCGCAGGCCGGCACCGACCGCCAGGGCTCGCCGTTCAAGCCGACCACCGGCAAGCAGACGGAGCTGGGGGTCAAGTTCCAGCCGCCGGGCAGCAACAGCTTCATTACCGCGGCGGTCTACGACCTGCGGCAGCAGGACGTGCTGACGCCGGACCCGGGCCGTCCGGCCGGCACCAATTTCCAGATCCAGACCGGCGAGATTCGCTCGCGCGGCTTCGAGCTGGAAGGCACGATGGACTTCCAGAACGGCTTCAAGGCGATCGGCTCGTACACCTTGATGAATATGGAGACGACCAAGAGCAACGGTCCGGACCTCGGCAAGACGCCGACCAACCGGCCGCGCCATACGGCCGCGCTGTGGGTCGACTACACGATGCGCGGCGGCATGCTGCGCGGCCTCGGCATGGGGGCCGGCGCGCGCTACATCGGCTCGACCTGGGGCGATGCGGCCAATACCTTCAAGGTGTCGTCGGTGTGGCTGGCCGATGCCGCGATCCACTACACGCTCGACCAGCATTGGCGTTTTGCGTTGACCGCGACCAATCTGCTCGACAAGGAATACGTCGGGCAGTGCGGCAGCGCGACCACCTGCTATTACGGCTACCGCCGCAACATCCTGGCCACCGCGACGTATCGCTGGTGAGGGTGCACGCCGCAAGGCGCGCCGCGCCCATATGTCATTCCCGCGCATGCGGGAATCCAGCGGCGTAGAGAGCCGCTGGGTCCCCGCGTGCGCGGGGACGACAGGCGTGTCGCAAGCTGAGGTGGCAATCGCGCCGGTTGCCTCCAGCGAGCCCCTGCGTCACGGTAGCTAATTCGCGGGCACCGTCGTTCGTCACAGGAAGGAGACCTCTTCCTCGTGGAGCCGCCGACCGTGTCCGCCTTTCCCTCGCTGCGCAATGTGTTGTTCCGGGCCTCGGGCCATCTGCTGGCGTTCGCCATCGTGGCCAGCCTGGCTGGCGGCGCGGCCTCGGTGGGGCTGATCGCCACCATCAACCGCGCGTTGTCGACGCCTGCGGACCAGTTGGCCGCGTTGGGGCTACGGTTCGCGGCGCTGGCCGTGGCCGTGCTGCTGTGCCGTACCGCCGCGCTGATGCTGTTCGTGCGGCTGAACCAGACGGTGCTCGCCAGCCTGCGCGAGCATATCGCCGGCCGGCTGCTGGCCTCGCCCTATGCCGAACTCGAACGGGTTGGCCCGGGACGCGGGCTCGCGCTGCTGGGCGAGGACACCAATCAGGTCGCCACGCTGCTGGTCGCGCTGCCGTTCGTGGTGATGAACGGCACCATCGTGCTCGGCTGCCTGGCGTATCTGGCCTATCTGTCCTGGCAGGTCTTCCTGTTCGCGCTCGTTGCCGTGCTGACCGGCTCGATTTGCTACCGGCTCAGCCGCAAGCGTTCGCAGCGCTATCTGCGCGACGCCGGCAGATGGCACGACGTGCTGATCGAACGCTTCGGCGCGATTTTCGCGGGCGCCAAGGAGCTGAAGCTGCATCGCGAGCGCCGCGAGGCGTTCGCCAGCGGGCCGCTGGCCGAGGCGATCGATGCGGTCAGGACCAACCGCACGCAAGGCCTGTCGCTGCTGTATCTGTCGCTGACGATCGGCAGCACGCTGTTCTTCGCGGTGATCGGCATCATCCTGTTCGTCGTGCAGCGGCCGCTGGGTGCGGATGCCGCCGTCGCGAGCGGCTATACGCTGGTGTTCCTCTACATGATGGCGCCGCTGGAGGGCCTGCTGAACAGCCTGCCGCAGCTCAATCTGGCGCGTATCGCCTATCAACGGATCGCGGATACCACCGGACCGCTCGCGGTGGAGCCGGGCCTGGGCGATGCGGCCGATGCGGCCGATGAGCGCCGGCCGTTCGTCGAACTCGCCTTGCGGGGCGTCACGCATCGCTATTTCCGCGACGGCGAGGACGGCGCCTTCACGCTGGGGCCGATCGATCTGTCGCTGCGCGCCGGCGAGGTGGTGTTTCTGGTTGGCGGCAATGGCAGCGGCAAGACCACGCTGGCCAAGCTGCTGGTCGGCCTGTATGCGCCCGAACAAGGCAGCGTGCTGCTCAATGGCGAGCCCATTGCCGACGCCGTGGGCCACGAGCGTCATCGCCAGCAGTGCACGGCGGTCTTCTCGGACTTTCATCTGTTCGACAGCCTGTTGGGCGCCGCGGCAGGCGAGGGCGGCGAGGGTGCCAACGCGGTCGGCTACACGGCGCTGGATGCGCGCGCCAACGAACTGCTGGCGCGCCTGCAGCTGCAGCACAAGGTGACCGTGCGCGACGGCGCGTTCTCGACGCGCGCGCTGTCGCAAGGTCAACGCAAACGCCTGGCGCTGGTCGCGGCCTGCCTGGAGGACCGGCCTGTCATCGTGCTCGACGAATGGGCCGCCGATCAGGACCCCGCCTTCAAGGCGGTGTTCTATCGCGAGATCGTGCCGGCGCTGCGCGCGCAGGGCAAGGCAGTGCTGGTGATCTCGCACGACGATCGCTACTTCGATGCGGGCGATCGCGTCGTGCGGCTCGAACAGGGCCGCATCCGCGAGCAGGGGGGCGAACACCGGAGCGAAGACCAGCGCGAATACCGGGGCGAATACCGGAGCGAATCCCAACCGGCCACAGAGCCGGAGGGCGTGGCGATCGCCACCGAGCGGCAGCGCGCGGCATGAAACACGGGGCCGTTGCGCCGGTGCCCAGGCAGCGACTCCGCTACAATCGCGTCACACGACGCCGGTGCATGACATCGGCGCACAAGAACGCATCAAGGGGAGCTGTACGTGGTCCAGAACCGAACGCCGGGCAACGACATCGCCTGGCAACAAGCGCTCGACTGGGTGATGCTGATGCGGGACGGCATGCTCGACGCCAGCGCCGAACAACGCCTGCTCGAATGGCTCGACCAGTCGCCCGATCATATCGAGTCGTTCCGCCAGGCATGCGCCGTGTGGCAGGCCACCGGTGCGGTCACTCCTTCGATCCAGGCTGCCCTCGAAACCCGCATGCCTCCCACGGCAGGGCAGCGTCCCACGCGCCACGGCTGACTGTCGCTGTCACACGTCGGTCGCATTCGGCCACCAACCTTTACACATTGCCTCTTCGAATCGCACGGGCATGTCGCTATAATTGCGAATGAGTCGCATTTGCGTTAGCATGTCCGTCGGTTTCTTCTGGGAGGGGGCACGAAATGACCGAGCAACCGATCAACGAGGTCCGGACGCCTGTCGAGGCGCACCAGCCGCGCCATATGAGCCAGGAACTGTTCGGTACCTTCCTCAGCTATCGCCGGGCCCTGATCGACGCCGCGGCGCGCATCCTGGGATGTCGTGCCGGCGCCGAGGACGTGGTCCAGGACACCTTCCTGAAGCTGATGGACCAGGAGAGCGCCATTGTGGTCCGGCAGCCGGTCGGCTACCTGTTCCAGACGGTGCGCAATCTGGCCATCGACCGGCACCGGCGCGCGGCGCTCGAGCAACGGCACGCGGCCTGCGAGGAAGACGGACTGCTGGTGGCCAGCGACGCGTTGTCGCCGGAGTCCATCACGCTGGGCCGCGAAGCGCTCGGCACGGTCGCCGGCGCGCTGGCCGAACTCCCCGAGCGTACCCAGAAAGCCTTTGAGATGTATCGCATTCGCGGGATGACGCAGAAGGAGATTGCAGCCATCCTCGGCGTGTCCCCGACCCTGGTCAATTTCATGATCCGCGACGCGATGACCCATTGCCGCGACGCGCTGTTCGGGGCCGCGTAAGCGCGACCATCGCGCCTTCCTACGCCACCTCCAGCCCGCTACCAGCCCAGCCCCCAGCCTTCCATCGCCCGGCTTCCCCGGAATGCAATTTGCGTCCTGCCGTGACGTTGCGGTCCGGCGGGTCGGACCGCGTCAACCCACGATTGCGGAGTTGCGCGATGAAAGCTGTCGTATTCCACGGAGTCGGCGATATACGCCTGGACGATGTGTCCGATCCGGTGCTGCAGGCGCCGACCGACGCATTGATCGAATTGACCGCCAGCGCCATATGCGGCACCGACCTGCACATGGTTCGCGGCACCATGCCCGGCATGCGGCCGGGCACCATCCTCGGCCATGAGGGCGTCGGCGTGGTCACCGAGGTCGGACAGGACGTCAACAATCTGCGGCCCGGCGATCGGGTCGTGATTCCCTCCACGATCGCCTGCGGCTACTGCAGCTACTGCCGCAGCGGCTATCACGCGCAGTGCGACAACGCGAATCCCAACGGCATGCGCGCGGGCACGGCGTTCTTCGGCGGACCGCAGACCACCGGTCCCTTCCACGGCCTGCAGGCCGAATATGCGCGGATTCCCTTTGCCAATATCGGCGCGATCAAGCTGCCCGACGAGATCAGCGACGACCAGGCCATCCTGATGTCGGACATTTTTCCGACCGGCTATTTCGGCGCGCAACTGGCCGAGATCCGGCGCGGCGATACCGTGGTCGTGTTCGGCTGCGGACCGGTCGGGCAGTTCGCGATCGTATCGGCGCATCTGCTCGGCGCATCGCGCATTCTCGCCGTCGACCATATTCCGTCGCGGCTCGAGGCAGCCCAGGCGCAGGGCGCCGAGGCCATCGACTTCAATCGCGAGGACCCGGTGCAGGCGATCCTGCGGCTGACCGGCGGCATCGGCGCCGACCGCGCCATCGATGCGGTCGGCATCGACGCGCAGCGCCGGCATGCCGATGGAGACGGTTCTACCGCGCAGCCCTCGTTATGGCAGCCCGGCGACGGTCCTTCCGAGGTGCTGAAGTGGTCGGTCGAGGCGCTTGCCAAGGCCGGCACGCTGTCGATCATCGGCGTCTATCCCGAGGCGCACGAGACCTTTCCGATCGGCAAGGCAATGAACAAGAACCTGACGCTGAAGATGGGCAACTGCAATCACCGCGCGATCCTGCCGGAGCTGGTCGACCTGGTACGCGCCGGCGTGATCGATCCCGCGGAGGTGTTGACGCAGACCGAGCCGCTGACCGGCGCGCTGCAGGCCTACGAGGCGTTCGACCTGCGCCAGCCGGGCTGGATGAAGGTCAAGCTGGAGCCGTAAGCTGGCGTGGACCCGGGACGAAAAAAAGCCGGCACGCAATGCTGTTGCGTGCCGGCTTGCCGGGCCAGCGTGCGCCCGGTCAGCGCCGGGCTTACTGCTTCGTCGCCGGGCTGGGGGAGTCGCCCTTCGGCGCGGACGGCGAGTCCGGCGTTACCGCGTCGGGCATGCCCTGCTGGCGCGGCTTCTTGCTGCGATGCGTGGTGCCGCTCTTCTTCTTGTCGCGGGTCTCGCTGCCGGTCATGGTCGAACCGGTCGAGCTGGTCGAGCCGCTTTGCATCGTGGAGTCGCTGCCGCTCATGCTGCCGCCGGTCGCCGACGGCGTCGTGCTGCGGCTCGCGGGCGGGTTGCCTTCGGTCGGCGGCGCGCTCGGGTTCGGCGCGTTGTTGCTGGGGGGCGCCTGCTGGGCGACCGCAGGCAGGCTCAGCGCCGCGCACAGCGCAAGCGCGGTAGTGGTGACGATTCGCTTCATCGTTGGCTCCATCCATTGAACGTGAGAACGGGCGGGCCCGTCCGGACAGACACCGGCTGGTGGCACACGATGCCCGTTACCTAACGATACGTGCCGCGTTATGCCCGCTCAGGAAGGCGATGCCTGAATCGACTGTAGGAATTGGACGACGACCGCGAGCGCGCTACTGCAATCCTTACGAGCCGATGTAGAAATTCCGAGCCGCTATCGCAGACGCCGACGCGAACGATCCCCCCGCATGCCTCGCGCCATACACCGCGCCTGCCGCGCCGGCCTCGGCACGGAAGTTGCGCCGCGGCCGATGTCACTGATCCGGCTGATGGAGGCCATCTTGAAAACGATGCAATGGATTCGTCCCGCGCTGCTGGTCGCCGCCGCAGCTGCGATGAACCTGGCGTTCGCCGACGTCGGCAAGACCGACACCAACTTCATGAAGAAGGCGGCCGAGAGCGGCATGCTGGAAATCGAGGCCAGCACGCTGGCTGAAAGCAAGGCATCGAGCGACACGGTGAAGTCCTTTGCCTCGCAGATGCTGAAGGACCACAAGGCCGCGGACAGCGAACTGAAGGCGTTGGCGTCGAGCAAGGGCGTTGAATTGCCGACCGAGCTGCCCTCGGCGGACAAGAAGCGGCTGGAGGCGCTGGGCGCGCTCGAGGGCGCTACCTTCGATCGCGAGTATGCGAAGGAGGTCGGCGTCAAGGCGCACAACAAGGCGGTGTCCCTGTTCCGCGAGGCCTCGACCAAGTCCCGCGATCCGGACGTCAAGGCGTTCGCCGGCAAGACGCTGCCGACACTGCAACATCATCTCGAGATGGCCAACAAGATGGCCAACGAGGTGGGAAAGTCTCCGGCCAAGTCGGCGAAACGCTAGGCAGCGCGAACCGCGATGCGCCGGCGGCGCCCGCCGCCACAACTACGCAGGAGACAGAGATGAAACGTTTCGCCACTTTCGCCATGCTGGCGCTGATGTCCGGCGCCGCGATGTCGCAATCGACCGCCACGCCCGCGACCGGAACGCCGCCGGGCAGCGACAAGGCGCCCGGTACGGCCGCCTCGGACGTCATGCCGACTCGGCCGGTCCAGGCCCCAAGCGGTGGCTCCACTTCGGACCATGGCGCGCATGGCGGCACCCGTCAGCACGACGCGACCAAGGGCACCAGCACCAGCAAGCGCGGCGAGGCAAGCCAGTCCAATCGCAGCGACCGCCGCAGTGCTTCGGCGGCG
The DNA here is from genome assembly GCF_000307735.3 of Cupriavidus sp. HPC(L). Lineage (NCBI taxonomy): Bacteria > Pseudomonadati > Pseudomonadota > Betaproteobacteria > Burkholderiales > Burkholderiaceae > Cupriavidus > Cupriavidus sp. HPC(L). Next base: position 15,874 of record NZ_AMPR02000312.1, read on the forward strand.
GAGAGCTACGGCTATCCCGCGTCGCCGGCGAAGGCGCGCTAGCGGTGCCGCCGCGGCAAGCCATTCCCTCGCTGCTCCATTTCCCGTGCCTGAGCGCGGCGCCCGATGCGGGCGCCGCGTTTTTTTACGCACGCGCAATTGGCCGCATGGAGGGAAACGTTGGCTCGCGCACATAGGCAAACAATTTTTTATTTGCGAGCGCAGCAAACGCTAACTAGATTGCCTTCGTGGGTTTGTCAACGCTGACATGCTGGCGATCTCTGCATGTCGCGGCCCTGGCAACCCACCGTGGCGGTACACCGGCATGCCAAGGCAATCGCGTTCGAGCCGTGGGGGAGGGCGGACGCGAGGCAGCGCCAGTCCACGGGGTCTGGGGCTGGCTCGCCGAAGCGTAATGGCGATCGGCCACGTCGATGTCATACCCAGGAGGCCAGGCACACCGACCGGCACGCACCGGCCGGGTCCGGCCTGCCAATACGCAGCGCATTGGAAAGGAACGGCATCGCGCCGGCGACGGCGTGCGGCCGGCCGGCCCTTCGCGTCTTTCGTCTGGTGTCGGCCGTGGTCGCGGCCGCGCCGGCGCTTCTACCCCGGGATCCAACATGAACGACGCCCTGCTCTCCGACCCCTGCGTTCCAACGCGCGCCGAGTCACTCGATCCACCTGTTCAGCGCCGCGATCACGAGCGCGCCGATGCTGCCTTGGCCATGCACGCGCAGGCCGGCGCGGAGGACAGCTATCTGCAGCGATTGCAGCCCTTCCTGAAGCCGGGTGCCGCGGTACGCGGTGGGGCCTTCCCCGAGGCACGCATCAATACGTTCACCACCGGCATGCGCGCCAACGCGCATTACTTCAGCCATCCCAAGTGGATGGACGACTGGCTGGTCAGCGTGCATCGGTATCCGGAATTGCGAGAGCGGTGGTTGTCCGTGGTCGGGTCGCTCGACGACAAGGTGCTGGTCGATGTGGGCTGCGGTCCCGGCAATCTGCTGGCCGCACTGGGGGGCAAGCCGAAGATTGCGATCGGCGTCGACATCGCGCCAGGCAGCCTGGAGAGAGCGGCCGGTGTCGGCTACCTGCCGTTGCGGGCCGACGCCCACGATATGCCTTTGCGCTCCGGCATCGCCGACGTCGTCGCCATCAATGGGTCGCTGCATCATCTGGACGATATGCGGCGCGCGCTGGTGGAGGCCTCGCGCCTGGTGCGGCCCGGCGGCTTGCTGATCCTTGATCATGACCCGCAGCGTTCGGCATGGAATTTCCGCGGCATCGCCTTGCTGCTATGGCGCCTGCGTTTGCCGATCTATCGCTGGCTTCGGCGCGGCGGCCATACCGCGGCCGACGACGAACAGGTCTGGGCACTGGCCACCGAACTGCATCACCGGCCCGGTGATGGGCTGACGCGCGAGCTGGTGCACACGACGCTGCGGCCGCTGGGCTTCGATATCGCGATCTATCCGCACAGCCACTATGTCGGCAAGGACGTGCTGGACGGCGTGATGGGCCGCCCGCCGCTGAAGATCCGGCTGGCGCAGCGGCTGTCCGGCATCGATCCCAGGTCGGCGGAAGCCGCGCTGAGCCTGTTCGTCGTCGCGCGCCGGCGCACGCTGTAGCCTTCCTGCAGTAGTCCCCTGCGCTTGCCTCGCGCCGCCGCCGATTCCGGTGGCGGCGTCCCCGCTTTTCTCTTTCCCTTGCGCTCGATCCACCGATGGCTCGATTCCCTGTCGGTCCGACTCTCCCATCGCGGCGCGCGGCCCCATGCCCACGCAGGAACGCTAATTGCCTGATGGCAGCGTGATGGCCAACTGATGGCCGCGTGATGGCCAACCCGGCCAGCGTCCGCCCCGTCAAAAAAACTCCGGACGAGAAAGGGCGCCTCTCCACCGGGGACGGGAGAGGCGCCAAGCGCGGGCGAGCGGTCAGTCTATCCCGCGTTGCCACAGGCTATCCGCCGTCACACGGCGCGAAAGTCGCCTAGCGCACACAGTCTTCGGCGACGGAATGGAAATTGCGTCACCGGCGATATCCCCACTGATTGATGCCGGATCTGACGCGGGATTCGCGCCGGGTCCACGTCACAGCATTTGCAACTCTTACCAACGGAGGCACAGATGAACGAACGCAGCACCAGCCGCCGCGTATGGGATTACCGCCAGCCGTATAGCGCCGAAGACCGGCTCGACCAGCGCGGCTCGCGCCAGGGCGGCCGTTATGCGGAATACGCCGAGGAAGAGATCCGCCGCGGCCGAGGCGTCGGGCAACCGGGCATGCCGCGCTACGGCGGCGGCCGCGACGATCCGTTCGGGGAGCCCCGTCATGCCGAGCACGGCTATGGCGCCGGCCACTTCGGCGAGGGCCGCTACGGCCGCAGTTACGAAGAGCCCCTTGGCGACAACCCCTATGGCACCTACCCGTCGACAGGCGAGGTGATGCGCAGCGACCGCGGACTGTCCGGAAGGAGCGAACGAGGTGAACGCCGCAGCGGCGATCTGACCGACAACCGGCTGTCGCGCGGGCAGCGCGGCGGCCCCTGGCCCGATCAATCGCGTACGCCGTGGCGCGATCGCTACGAGCCCGACGATCCGCAGACGCGTGCCAACCTCGCGCAGGCCTATGGCATCTCGGATTCGGACCGCCTCGATGCGCCGTCCTGGCCGGACCAACGTGGCAGCGGCGATGCCGGCCGGCGCGAGGCGAGCGCGCGCTGGATGGACGAGGGCGGACGCTTTCCCGAAAGCGAACGCCCGGGCCGCGGCGGACGCCCGTCGGGCTGGCCGGGCGACGACTGGAGCGCCGGCGGCCAACGGCAATCGCATGGCCGCGACGAAGCCTACGAGCGCTTCAGCGGCGCGCCGCAGCGCGTGAACTGGGGGCAGGGCTCGGGCAGCGGCGCCGGTCCCGACCGCCGGGTTTCGCCGAAGGGCTACCAGCGCAGCGACGAACGGATTCGCGAGGACCTTTGCGAGCGGCTGGCGCACGATGACCGGCTCGAAGTGCAGGACGTCGAGGTCCAGGTCAGCGAAGGCGTGGTCACGCTGACTGGCGCCGTGCGCGACCGCCGCCAGAAATACTGCGTCGAGGACATCGCCGACGACATCTTCGGCGTGCGCGAGGTTCACAACCGCATTCGCGTGCAGCGGGAGGGCGGGCAGGTCGGACACGGCGCCGCAGGATCGAGCTCCGAGGACCGGCGCGTGAGCGGCATCAGCACATCCGGCAGTGCCACCGGCAGCACAGCCAGCAGCTATGTCGGCGGCATGGAGGTCGGCGCGGGCGAAGTGCCCAAGGGCACCGACCCGTACGGCGGCACCACGACGCCGGGCAAGCACGCTACCTGATGGGGAGAAAACGATGAACCGGAACACCGACCGAAATACCGACCAAAATACCGACCGAAATGGCAACGGTCGGAGCGGCGACCAGGACGATGCCCGCGACAAGCTTCGCGCCCGCGACGATGGCGCCAACGACAATACGACGTCGAGCGCCGAAGCGCAGCGCGAGCAGGAGGTCAGGGAGGAAGCGCGGGCGATTCCCAGCTCGCTCGATCCCGATACGGACATCGAGCCGATCGACTCGGACATGAACCTCGAAGGCCTGCCCGAACAGGAACAGGACTATCCGCACGACAACCGGACCGAGGCGCTGTTGCCCGAGGAACAGATCGGCGAGCGCATCGAGGATGCGGCCGAGGGTATTGCGCCGGATACGCCGGCGGATCGCGCCGACCAGACCGACCGGCGCGAGGAACGCCCGCCACGGCGCGACACCGAGTAGACACGCCGTCGTCCCCGCGAACGCGGGGACCCAGCGACTCACCACACCACAGCAACGCCACTGGGTCCCCGCCTGCGCGGGGACGACGGGATACGTTCCGCTTAAATCGAACTGATAGAGGTGTTGCCGCGTGAGCAGCAGATTGGCGAGCGTATCGCACACTGTCGTCCCCGCGAACGCGGGGACCCAGCGACTTGCTCTGGCCGCAAATAACGCCACTGGGGCCCCGCCTGCGGGGGGACAACGGATGCGCAAACCTCAATCGAACTGATACGACCAGCTCGCGTTGATGCGCGGCGAGCGGCGCTCCGCATTGATCGGCTTGTCGCCGACCGGTTGCGCCAGCGACAGGTCCAGCGTGTAGTAGCGCCGGTCGGAGAAGCGCACGCCCAGCGCCACCGACGACAGCGAGCGGTGCGTCAGCGAGTAGCTGTTCGAGTAGACCCGCGCGACGTCGGCCATCACATACGGCTGCAGCGTCTTCAGATAGGTCATGTCCATGCCGAACAGCCGGCTGATCTCGGCCGACGCGCCCCAGCCCTTGTCGCCCGCCACTTCGCCGGCCGGGTAGCCGAGCCCGAAGAAGCGCCCGCCGAAGCTGATCTGCTCGCTCGACGCCAGCCGGTCGCCGCTGTACTGACCGGCCGCCGACACCGCCATGCCGAAGCCGAAGGGCAGGTCGGTGGCCTGCGACAGCAGCAGCCGCGTGCGCAGGAAGCTCAGGTCGTTGGCATTGTTCTCGCGGCGCGCCCCCAGCGCATCGACGCCCTTGTACAGGCCGAGCGTGGCGCTGCGCGAGACGCCTTCCTTGCGCTGGACATAGGCCAGCTCCGCATTGACGACCCGCACATTGGTACCGATCGCCACCGAGCGATCGGTGCCGGCCTGCGTATAGCGCTCGAACTGGTCGGTGCCGTAGAGACCGCCGCTCAGCGTCACCGAATGCCGCGCGCTCAGCAGCAGCGGATAGCTCAGGCTCGCGCCGAGCCGCTTGTTGTCATTGACGTAGCGCCGATTGAAGCCGATCTGCTCGAGCGTGGCGTTCTGCGGCACGCCGCGATAGTGCGACGCGTTGACGCGCGCGATCAGCCCTTCGGTGCCGATCGGTTGCGCATAGCCGAGCGCGTAGTACTCCTCGTCGTCGCGTCCCTTCGGAAACAGCGCCGATACCGTCAGCTGCTCGCCGAGCGGCGTCAGGCCGCTGGCGGTTGCCGTTGCAATCGCCCGCACGCCGGGCGACATGTAGTCGACGCCGGTGCCGAATGCGATCGGCTTGCGCTTGACGTCGAGCACCATTTCGCTGGCACCGTCGGTGGTGGTCGGCGGCTGCACCGTCGCGCCGACCTGCACGCCGGGCTGCAGCCCCAGCACGCTGGAATAGCGGTCGAAGCTGGCGCGCGTCAGCGGCCGTTCTTCCTTCAGCCGTTCCGCGATCGCGCGCAGCCGATTTTCCAGCGGGCCCGCATTGCCGCGGATGGTCACGCGCGCGACATAGCCCTCGACCACGGTGATCAGCACATTGCCGTTCTCGAAGGACTGCGCGGGAACGAAGGCGAACGACAGCGGATAGCCCTGCTGCTGGTACATCTCGGTGACCGCATTGGCGGCCTGCAGCAGTTCGGCGACCGTGATTTCCTTGCCGGCGAGCGGCTTGAACTTGTCGGCAATCTGGTCGAAGGGCAGCGTCTTGACGCCTTCGATCTGGAAGCGTGCCGGCGTCAGCTTGGCCGACAGCAGGTTCTGCATGGCCGGGTCCGGACGTTCTACCTGTACCTTGACTTCCCCGGTGGGCTTGGGCGGCGCGATCTTCGGCAGCGTTTGAGTCGGGTCCCCCTGGACCGGGCTGCGCGGATCGGCGGCCAGAACTGGATGCATGCCGCCTTGCCAGGCCCCGAGGCCGAGCAGCAGCATGGCGACGCGAGTGTGCGTGCGCGACATGGTCAATCCCCTTTCACAATAAAACGGATGCGGCTGTGGAAGCCGGTTCTCCACCGGCGCGCAGGCTGCCGCTGCCTGCGCGCTTATCGAAGTGGAGACCGGCTGTACTGCAGGACTGAGTGAGGCGATGCGCGCGTACGGAGGCGCGCATCAGGTGGCCATCAGGCCCCGATCAGCGGCGACCCCCCAGCAGCCCGCCGACGGTGCCGAGCACACCGCCGACAATGCCGCCGACCGCGCCGGTCACCGGACCCGTGGTCGCGCCACCGCCCGTGCCACCCGGAGCGGGAGCAGGAGCCGGCGCCGGAGCCGTGCCGCCGGTCAGGCCGCCGGTGACACCGCCGACCACGCCGCTGACCAGATTGGTCACGGGCGCCAGCGGACCGCTGCCGGCACCGCCGTTGCTGCCGCCGGTGAGACCGCCGGTCAGGCCGCCGACGAGGTTGGTGACGGGAGCCAGCGGACCGCTGCCGGCGCCGCCGTTGTTGCCACCGGTGATACCGCCAACCACGCCGCCGACCAGATTGGTCACCGGTGCCAGCGGGCCGCTGCCGCTGCCGCCGTGGTTGCCGCCGGCGAGGCCACCGGTCAGCCCGCTGACCAGGTTCGTGACCGGGGCGAGCGGACCCGTGCCGCCATTGCCGCCGCCGGCCAGTCCGCCGGTCAGGCCGCTGACCAGATTGCCGACCGGAGCCAGGGGACCGCTCGGGGTCGCGCCCGGCGCATGCACCGCGCCGCCCAGCGCGGCAACGGTGTTGCCGGCACCGGTCACGACGCCGCCCACACCGCTGACGACCGGCGTATTGGTCTGCTGCAGCTTGCCGCCCAGCTGTGCCACGGTGCCGCCGACCACGGTCAGCAGATTGTTGACCGGTTGGCCGAGACCGGTGGCCGCGCCCAGCGACTGCGTGGTGCTGGTCAGCTGCGAGGTCAGCGGCACGATCGCGCGGCTGACGCCGCTGGTCAGCTGTTCGACCGGACCGGTCGACAGCACGGTGCCCAGCGTGCCGCCGAGCGTCTGCACGCCGGTACCGACCTTGTCGACCAGCGCGCCGACCGGCGAGGTCACCGCGCCCAGCGGTGACAGCGGGCCGGTGCCCACGCCGCTGACGGCGCTGCCGACCTGGCTGACCGCGGTGCCGACATGGGTGACCACGTTGCCGGTGCTGGCGACGGTGGTGCCGATCGGGTTGGCGCTGTTCGGAATATTGCCCAGGCCGTCCTTCAGTCCGGTGCCCAGCGAGTCGACCGCGTTGCCGACCGACACGATCGCGCCGCCGACACCGCTCTGCGTCTGGTTCGAGACCACCGGCAGGTTGACGCCGGTTTGAAGCTGTTCGCCGATGCCGCCGATGAGGTCGCCGGTCTTGCTGACCACGTCTCCGGTCTTGTTGATGATTTCGCCGGTCGGGCTGCGTACCGGCGTGCCGCCGCCGCCGCCACCATCGCCACCACCGCCGCCACCACCACCACCGCCGCCACCATCGCCGCCACCGCCGGTACCACCGCCGCCGCCGCCATCACCACCGCTGCCGCCGCCACCGGTACCGCCGCCGCCGGTGCCACCACCGCCGCTGCCGCCACCGTCAGTACCACCACCACCGCTTCCACCACCGGTTCCACCTCCGTTCGGGCTGCCGGTGCCGCCATTGGTGTCACCGACCGTGCCGCCGCCTCCCTTGCTGCCCGTACCCATCGAGGTCGAGCCACTGCCGCTCGCGCAGCCGCCAAGCAGCAGCAATGCGCTGAGCAGCGCCGTGGCGGTCAAGGTTGTCTTGGTTTTTTTCATCATTGATCCCCTGGTCAACAAGTGTTCTCGTGTTTGGACGTTCCCGAGTTGAAAGGCACTGGACGCACTGCGCCACCGTGCTGCCATCACAAGCGCAAGCGGTGTGCCACTGATGGAAGGGCTGTGCGCCGCGCGCATGGCAGAGCTCGCGCGCTCCCCGCAAAGCCTTGTGGCGCAACGGTTTGCGGGAAATGAACAGCGCCGCGCGAAGGCCGCGCAAGGCCATGCGCGCAGCGTGTTGCGGCGTTACGCGTTACGTAACGCGCTACGGCGCGAACGGAACATCGAAGGGGGTGTAGGGGATCGCTGCGATGCGGCCGGCGCGGTGTTCGCGGACGCGGGCGTGTGGCGATGGACGCCGTAACACGTTACGTAGCACGTAACGTCGCGAAGCCGCGCCACGCGAGCTTGTGCGGCCTCGTTTCCGTGCCGGGGCATCGCCCGGAAAGCCGCGTCATACAAGGCTTTGCGGGTGATGCACAGCGCCGTCCGAGCGGAGCGGCATGCATGGTTTCCGCCGATGGCACGCGCCTTGCGGACCAAGGGGCCGAGTCCCCGCTGCACGGGGACCGCCGGCACCACGGGACAGGTCACGGTTCCGCGCCGGTCCGATCCACAAGGAGAAACACAATGAAGCGGACGAATTCGACGCGACGCGCGCCGGTGATGATGGCGCTGGCGTGCGCATGCGTACTGGGGATGATGGCGGGCTGCTCGTCGAGCGGTTCGGGCAGCGGTACGCGGCCGCCTGCGACGACGCCCCCGCCGAGCAACGGTGGCGGCGGCGATGACGGTGGCGGCGGCACGCCTCCGCCGACCACGTCGAAGCCGACCACGCCCACCGGACAGGTGGCCGAAGGCGCCGGCAATACGGTGACGGCGGCCGGCAATGCCATCACGGAAATCGGCAAGCAGGTGCAGGGCGCCAATCTGCCGATCGTCAGCGACGGAACCCGCAATGCCACTGGCCAGGTGGTGATCGATGCCGGCAACACGGTGGCCGCGCTGGGTGCGGGCGTTCGCGATGGCCTCGGCAAGATGGGCGCGGTGGACAACCCCGTCGGCGTGACCGTGGCGAGCGCCGGCAATGTCGTCACGCAGGCCGGTCATACCTTGTCGAGCACGGGCGATCTGGTGACCTCGCTGGGCAAGGATCAACTGAAGGTGCTGTCGCCGGTGACCACGCCAGTGGGCGCGGTGGTCAATCACGTGGCCGGCGGCGTGCAGCAGCTTGGCGAGAAGCTCGGCGACAAGCTGTCGACCGGACCGGTCGCACAGCTGACGGGCCAGACCAGCAAGGTGATCGTGCCCTTGACCAGCAAGCTGACCGATACCACGCAAGCGCTCGGTGCCACCACGCGCCTCGGTGCGCCGGTCGACAACCTGCTGACCAAGGTCGGCGGCGTGGTTGCACACACCGGCACGCACCTGAGCGCCACCAAGGCGCCAGTAGTGGGCCCGGTCGGCGGCGTCGTGACGGAAGTGGGCAGGACGGTCGCCGCGGCTGGCGGCCTGGTCCATGGCGAAGGGAATTCGGCAGGCGGCAGCGGCAATCCGCTCGGTGGCCTGCTTGGCGGTCTGCCTCTCACCCAAACGGGTGGGCAGGCGGGCAGTGGTGGTGGTTCTGACAAGGGTGCCGGCAGCGGCAAGACCGGCGGTGTGTTGGCACCGGTCGGCGGGCTATTGGCACCTGTGACCGGCCTGGTCGGCTCGCTCGGAGCGCTTGGGCGCTAAGGCGACGCTGACTGCTGCCATGGCACCAGTCCGGGGGCCATGCCAGGCAGCTTGACGGTGCGCAGCCGGACGATCCCCGCGGCTGCGCATCTTTTTTTATTCAGGGGAACGCACTGACGACTCGGGCGTTGGTAGTAGTCCTGATGGACGATCCAACAGCAAAAGATGCTGTCAATCGGGCAATTTAAAACTTTTGTCAAGACCGCAAACGGATGTAGCTGAAACTAAAAAATTCCTTTATAAAAAGAACACGGATGCTGCTGCACGAGGTCAGCCAAGCCATTAGAGCCAGGCGATCGCGCGGATCGACGCGGTATCCAGAGTGTTGGGATAACTAGCAATAAAAGTAGGAGCGGTCATCATGAAACAGGGGTTCTTGCGTTTCATTCGGGACGAACGGGGGGCGACGGCCATTGAATATGGCTTGATCGCGGGTCTCATCGCACTGGCAGTGGCCGGCGGAGCCAAGATGCTCGGCGACAATCTGGACGACGCCTTCGACCGGCTCGCCACCAAGGTGCAAACCATCATTGCACCGACTCAGGCCTCGGGCAGTTGACGGAATTACCGACCGCCATTCATGGCATTGATCGTCGCGCTGCTCTGCGCGACGGCCCTTTGGACTGATCTTCACTACCGCAAAGTACCGAATCTCGCATTGGCGCTCGCGCTGATTGCGGGGGCTCTCGTGTCTGCGCTCGGCTACGACTCGTCGTTGCCGCTTGCGGCGCGCGTGCTCGGATTCGCGTTGGGCTTTGCCGTCATGCTGCCGGCCTATCTGTTTGGCCGCATGGCGGCCGGCGACGTCAAATTCTTCGCGGTAGTGGGGTTCTTCATCGGACCGTCGAGCCTGTTGCCGGTCTGGCTGACCGGGACGCTGCTGGCATTTATCCATGCCTGTCTCGTTCTTGCCTTTCGCCATGCCGAGGCACGTGGCGGCCTCATTGCCGCGGTGGGCCAATGGCCACGACGCATGCGCTGGTTTGCCGCGATGACCGACCCGTCGCGCGGCATTCCTTATGCCGCTTATCTCGCCGTGGGTGTGCTCCTATGGATATCGGTCGGTCAGGGCCATTCCTGAAGGGCGGAATGCGCCACCGGTTGGCGCACAGATAAATGCAACCGGGTTTGTCTATGAAACAGGGGCGAAGGGGAATCGTTCGCCGGCATGGCCGCGAGCGGGGGATTGCTGCGCTCGAATTTGCGGTGGTATTGCCGGTGCTGCTCGCTCTGGTGCTGGGGATCGTCTATTACGGCATGATCCTCGCGCTCGAGCAGATGCTGACGCTCGCCGCAGCGGAAGGCGCACGGGCGGCCTTGCGCTATCCCGCTGGCGCGCCCGACGGCAGTCTCGCCGCCACGCAGGACCTGCGCGTGGCCGCGGCAGCCAACACCGCGCTGGCCACGCTGCCCGCCACCATTCAATCGAAGCTCGCCTCGCGTGGCGACATTGCGTCGGCCAGCGATTGCGCCGCGCCGGCCGACACTGTCTGCGTCAACGTGACGCTGCGCCTGCCGGCCACCAATATCCTGCCGCGCGTGCCCTTCGTGCCGATGCCCGACACGCTGATGGGCACGGCCGTCGCGCAGCTGGCGCCGGACATCTGAGGCGCGCCATGCCCCGCTTCTGCTTCCGCTTTCGCTACTTTTCGATCGCCACGGCGGCACCGCGCACCGGGACTCCATCATGACCAGCAAACAAATCCGAATCGTCGCCATCGTGCTGCTGGCCCTGGCCGCGCTGTTGGCGCTGCTGGCCTGGCAGGTCGGGCGCAGGACCGCCAAGCCGCCGGCGCCATCTTCGTCTTCCCCAGCGGCGCTGCACGCGGTCGTGATTACCACCAAGGCGGTCGAGGCCGGCAAGCCGTTGGGCGCCGACGCGTTGAAGGTCGAGATGCTGCCAATCGATCCGGCCGGCGGCTATGAATCCGTCGAAGCGGTGGCCGGCCAGATTCCGCTGGTGGCGCTGGGCGCCAACGTGCCGGTGCTGGAGAGCCAGCTGGCCGGCGGCCTGGCCACGCAGGTGCCGGAAGGCGAGCGTGCCGTGGCGATCGCCGTCGACGAAGTGATCGGCGTGGGCCATCGCGTGCGTCCCGGCGATCTGGTCGATGTCTTCCTCGTGCTTCGGCGCGACAGCCAGGAGATCGAAGGCAGCCAGGCGCGTCTGCTGCTGTCCCGGCTGCGCGTGCTGGCCTATGGCGTGCAGGCGGTCAACGACACGCGTGGCGCCACGCCCGATCAGATGATGAACCGGCGCGAAGGCGCCAAGACCGCGGTGCTGACGGTGCCGCTGGCGCAGGTCAGCAAGCTGACGATGGCGCAGCAGGCGGGCCGCCTGGTGCTGGCGCTGCGCAATCCGCACGACGACGGCATGCCGAGCGAGACGCTGTTCGCGGAGCGCGCCTG
>NZ_AMPR02000311.1:0-2510 GCF_000307735.3 Cupriavidus sp. HPC(L)
CAGGCGGCCGATGCCGTGACCGGCGCGACCGGCGCCGGCGCGCTGGCCCAGGCCGGTCTCGGCCTGTTCGCGATCATCGCGCTGATCCTTGGCCTTGCCTGGCTGGCGCGCCGCGCCGGTCTGGTGCGGCATGTACAAGGCGGCGTGATGAAAGTCGTCGGCAGCACCAGCCTGGGCGCGCGCCAGCGCCTGTTGCTGGTCGAGGTCGGCGATACCTGGCTGGTGCTCGGTGTCAGCGCCGGCGAAATCCGCACGCTGCATACGCTGCCGGCCGGCTCCGCCGCGCCCGGCGAGGCAATCGCCGGCATGGGTGGCATGAGCAGCAAGGGCTCGACGCCCATGTCGCCCCAGGCCCCGTTCGGCGACAAGGCCACCTTCGCGCAGAAGCTGCTGCGCTCGATGCAACAGAACCTGCAACAGACCCTGAAGTCATGAACACCATGTACGCCGCCAGCCGGCGTCGGTCCGGAGCGCCGCTGACGCTGGCGCTCGGCCTGCTGCTGGCCGCCGCCCTCGCATTCGGCGCCGATCCCGCGGCCGCGCAGGCCCTGCCGGGCATCGTCAGCCGCCCTGGGCCGGGCGGCAGCCAGACCTGGTCGCTGTCGGTCCAGACGCTGGTCCTGCTGACCTCGCTGTCCTTCCTGCCGGCCGCGCTGCTGATGATGACGGGCTTCACCCGCGTGGTGATCGTGCTCGGCCTGCTGCGCACCGCGCTCGGCACGGCGACCTCGCCGCCGAACCAGGTGCTGATCGGCCTGTCGCTGTTCCTGACGTTCTTCGTGATGTCGCCGGTGCTCGACCGCGTCTACACCGAGGCCTACAAGCCGTTGTCGGAAAACCGCATCAGCCTGGAGCAGGCGGCCGAGCGCGCCGCCGCGCCGATGAAGGCGTTCATGCTGAAGCAGACCCGCGAGAAGGACCTGGCGCTGTTCGCGCAAATGGCCAAGACGCCGGAGATGCAGGGCCCCGAGGACGTGCCGCTGCGCGTGCTGGTGCCGGCCTTCGTCACCAGCGAGCTGAAGACCGCGTTCCAGATCGGCTTCACGATCTTCATTCCGTTCCTGATCATCGACCTGGTGGTAGCCAGCGTGCTGATGGCGATGGGCATGATGATGGTGCCGCCCGCGACGATCTCGCTGCCGTTCAAGCTGATGCTGTTCGTGCTGGTCGATGGCTGGCAGCTGCTGCTGGGCTCGCTGGCGCAGAGCTTCCTGACCTGATGTTCCCCTGATGTTCCCCTGATGTTCCTCGCCGACCCTGCCAGCGCATCGGAGACCAAATGACGCCGGAAACCGTAATGACCATCGCCACCCAGGCGATGAAGATGACGCTGCTGCTGGCTGGTCCACTGCTGCTGGTCGCGCTGGTCGCCGGCCTGGCGATCAGCCTGTTCCAGGCCGCCACGCAGATCAACGAAATGACGCTGTCGTTCATTCCGAAGCTGCTGGCGCTGTTCATCACGCTGGTGCTGGTGGGCCCGTGGATGATCAACACCTTCGTCGACTACATGCGCGAGGTGTTCGAGGGCATTCCTGGGCTGGTGCGCTGAGGCGCCTGCCCCAATGCATTCGCATGACGACGACTAGGACGACGGCGGAGACGACGCGATGGTTTCGGTGACGACGGCCCAGCTCTACGAATGGATCGCCGCCTTCCTGTGGCCGCTGTTCCGGCTACTGGCGTTGATTGCCACCGCGCCGCTGTTCGGCGAGGGCACCATTCCGCGGCAGGCCAAGATTGGCCTGGCCGCACTGATCGCGATCGCGGTCTCGCCGACCATCGAGAACCTGCCGGTGGTGCCGGTCTATTCCTTCGACGGCTTCCTGCTGATCCTGAACGAGATCGGCGTCGGCATCGCGCTCGGCTTCACGATGCGGCTGGTGTTCGCCGCGGTCGAATACGCCGGCGAAATCATCGGGCTGCAGATGGGCCTGTCGTTCGCCTCGTTCTTCGATCCGAGCGCCGGCGGCCAGACCATGGTGCTCGGGCGCTTTCTCGGCATCGTCGCCATGCTGCTGTTCCTGGCGATGGACGGCCACCTGCTGATGCTGGCCACGCTGGTCGACAGCTTTTCGGCGCTGCCGATCGGCGGCACGCCGCTGTCGGCCGATGGCTGGGCGGCCGTCGCGCGTGCGGGCGGCACGGTATTCTCGTCAGGCCTGCTGCTGGCGCTGCCGCTGGTGGCCGCGCTGCTGACGCTGAACCTGCTGCTGGGCATCCTGAACCGTGCCTCGCCGCAGCTGTCGATCTTCGCGGTCGGCTTCCCGGTCACGCTGGCCGGCGGCCTGCTGTTGCTGATGCTGGTGATGCCGCAGATGAACGTCTACATGTCGCATCTGATCGAGACGGGGCTGTCGTCGCTCGAGAGCGTGCTCGGCCAGCTGGCGCGCTGATCGGGGACACCGCCACGGCGCCGGTTGCGGCGCCGGGGGCGTCGACTTGCGCTGCCATGTCTGCATTGTCTTGCCCCAAACGCTGCATGCGCGCGTGATTCCAGCGCGCGCGATATA
>NZ_AMPR02000310.1:0-2559 GCF_000307735.3 Cupriavidus sp. HPC(L)
CCGCCGCCGCCCGGCTGCCGCAGCGCGATCAGCGCCGCCTGCACCCCCTGGCGGTTGTCCAGCGGCGGCGAGGCGGCGCGCACCACGGCGCCGTTCTCGACGCGGTAGGCCACCACCTGCCACGCGCCGGGCAGTCCCGGCTCGCGGCGATCGCGCACCAGCAGCAGCCGGCCGTCCTCAAGTTCGACCGGGCTTTGCTGCAGCGCCTCGGGGCGTGCCAGGTTCTCGCAATCGGTCTGGAACTGCCCGTACAGCAGCTTCAGCGCGTCGAGCCGCTGGTCATGGTCGACCAGGCGCTCGCGGCCACGCGTCATCGCGTCCAGGCCGCGCCAGCCCATCACCGCCATCACCGCCAGCAGCGTGATGGCGACCAGCATCTCGATCAGCGTGAAGCCACGCGCCTCAGAGCAGGTTGCGCGTTTCATTGGGAACGATGGTGACCAGCCAGGCGAGCCTGACCGAGCGGTCCTCGGCGGACGGATAGACCGCGATCTCGACGCGGCGGAAGGCGGGATTCGGGGTCGGCGCGACGGTCTGCTCGCAATAGAGCGCGATACCGCCCTGCGGGCATGGCGCCCCGCGCGTGCCGGGTTCGGGCCAGGTCTTGGTCAGGCGCAGCGCGACCAACTGGTTGTCGGCGCTCCAGCCGGCCAGCATGCGTTGCTGCAGCGAGCCGCCCGCCTCGATCATCGAGCCCATTGCCCGCATCGCGGCGGTCAGCGCGACCGCCAGGATCGTCAGCGCGACCAGTACCTCGATCAGCGTGAAGCCGCGCCGGCGGCTCGGCGTTGCTGCGCGAGCAGCGCGGGCGCGGCGGGTGGAGCGGGGCGGAGTCATTGCGCGCTGGCGAAATAGCGGCCGGTGCCGTCGCCGGTCACCTCGACGCGGATGTTGCCGCGTACCAGCACCAGCTGCCGCGGCGCATCGATCCATTCGCGGCCGAACACCAGCCGCGCGCCGGCCTGACCGGCGGCGCCGGCGGTCACCGCGACCTGGTCCAGCGGCAGCCGCCACTGGCCCCGCGCGAACACGTCGTCGAGCAGCGGCATCCAGCCCGAAGGCGTGGCCTCCAGAAAGCGCCAGCCCTGCGGGTCGGCCTCCCAGGCCAGCGGCCGGGCGCGCAGCTGCGCCTCTTCCTGGGCGAGCTCGAACAGGCGAGCCACCTTCTGGCCGTCCTCGAGAACGCGGCCGCGCTCGTTGGGCGTGGCGTTGATCGCCACCATCGCCACCACGATGCCGGCCAGCACCATCACGACCAGCAGTTCGATCAGCGTGAAGCCGCGCGGCCGCCTGTGCGGCGGCCGCGTGCAATGGGCGCGGTGAGGGCGACGAGGGTGTTGTGGGCGGTGCGGGCCGGTGGCCATGATGAAGACGGGCGTCGGCCTGCGGCGGGACGCTTAGTCCCAGTTGCCGATATCGGCGTCGTTGCCGTTGCCGCCGGCCTGGCCGTCGGCACCGAAGCTGAACACGTCGATCTCGCCGCGCACGCCGGGGTTCAGGTACTGGTACGGCTGGCCCCAGGGATCGCGCGGCAGCTTTTCCAGATAGCCGCCGCCCTTCCAGTTGTTGGGGATCGGCTCGGTGGTCGGCCGGGTGACCAGCGCCGCCAGTCCCTGCTCGGTGGTCGGATAGCGGCTGTTGTCCAGGCGGTACAGCTTCAGCGCCTGCATGATCGACGAGATGTCCTGGCGGGCCGCGACGATGCGCGCTTCGTCCGGGCGGCTCATGATCTTCGGCACGACCAGTGCCGCCAGCACGCCAAGAATCACGATCACCACCATGATCTCGATCAGCGTGAAGCCGGCACGGCGGCGGCGCAGGCGGGCGGCGCCGGATTGGCTGGTTCGGACGAGGGCGGAGCGGGACGGAGTGTTTCTGCGCATCGGGTTTTCAGGCCTAGGTTGTCGACGGAGTCGAAGCCGGCGCCGCGACCGCGTCGCGCACCGGTGGGATGGTCGCCCAGTATACCCGCGGCTTGTGACGCCTCGGTACCGGACAGGCACCGACATCGCCGCCGTCCTTGCGCGTGGGCCGCCGTCATGCCGGCCGCAAGACAATCGCCATGGCGCTCTGTTACGCTTGCCGCCATCGACAACCTGCGGCGGCCCGTGACGGACCGCCCGACGCGATCTCGTGCCACTGTCCCTGCCATCCGCTTTCCGTTTCGATGCCGGCGCCGCCTGGCTGCCCCGCGTCGCCACGCTGCTGCTGTTCGTCGCGCTGTGCGCGCTGGCGACGCGGTGGGCCCTGACGTTCAGCGCGATGGATACGATCCCCGTGCCGAAGACCGCCCGGGTCGCGCAGACCGAGGCGGTCGAGACCGGCGCCATCGCCACGCTGTTCGGCGGCAGTCCGCAGGCCGGCGTGCGCGATGTGCAGCTGCTCGGCGTGATCGCGGACCCGGCCGGCGGCGGAGCGGCGGTGGTGTCGATCGACAACGGTCCGCCGAAGGCGCTGCGCGCCGGGGCCGCGCTGTCGCCGCAGATCCGGCTGGTCGAGATCCGTGACCGCGCGGTCGTGATCGAACGCAATGGCGCGCGCCAGACCATCGCGTTGCCG
>NZ_AMPR02000309.1:0-2576 GCF_000307735.3 Cupriavidus sp. HPC(L)
GGCCGCCGCGCGCGCGGCCGCTTCGGCGGCGGCACGGGCCGCGGCGAGAATGGCTTCGCGGGCTTGCATCAGGTCCTTGAAATCCAGCATGACGCTCTTCTCCTGAGGAACGGGGGCGATGCGAACGGCGTTAAGGGCACCAAGGGCGCCAAGGGCGCCAAGGGCATTGCTGCGGCCACGCGAACGGCGCGGCTCGCATGGGCCCGCCGCCACGCGCCGGGCGACGCGTGGACGGACTGCGGCCAGCGTGACAGGCCATTGTCTGCCCGGTGTGGCGCGATACCAACTAGGGAGAATCGTAGGCTGGCGGTGCAGCGGGCCACCGGGAGGGCATGGAACTACGCGAATACGTAGTCGAAGGCCGCCTGACGTCGCGGCCAGGGGCAACGACGGCCGTCGCCGTCATCGCCCCGTCATCGAAATCGTCTACAGCCGGTTGTTGTCGAGGTCGGTGACCAGCATGCAGCCCGGCGCATGGGTGATGCAGATTTCCGGCCGCGCTTCGCGGATCACGGCCTGGGGCGTCACGCCGCAGGCCCAGAACACCGGGATCTCGTCCTCGTCCACCGGCACGGCGTCGCCGTAGTCGGGCGCCTCGATGTCGTCGATGCCGATCAGCCGCGGATCGCCGATATGCACGGGCGCGCCGTGCACGTCGGGATAGCGGGCCGTGATCTCGGTGGCCAGGATCGCATCGGCCGCCTTCAGCGGACGCATCGACACGACCAGCTTGCCGGACAGGCGTCCGGCGGGCCGCGTCTCGATCGAGGTGCGAAACATCGCCACGTTGCGGCCCAGATTGATGTGCTTGAGCGGAACGTTGGCGGCGAGCAGCGCATGCTCGAACGAGAACGAGCAGCCGATCGCGAACGCCACGAAATCGTCGCGCCACAGCGAGGCGATGTCGGTGGTCTCGTGATAGTCGGTGCCGTTGCGGTAGACGCGATACAGCGGCACGTCGGTGCGGATGTCGACGTCGACGCCAAGATTGCGGAAGACCGGATCGCCCGGTTCCGTGACGTCGATCAGTGGGCAGGCCTTGCGGTTCAGCGCGCAGAACTGCAGGAAGTCATAGGCCCAGTCGCGCGACAGGATCACGATATTGGCCTGGACATAGCCCCTGGCGAGCCCGCTGGTATGGCCGCGATAACGGCCCGAGCGGATCAGCGCGCGCAGCGCGGCGGGGTCTTCGGGCAACAGCCCGTTGGCTTGCTGGAGGGGCAGGTTCATGGTGGTCGGCGTGGAGTCGTGCACGCGAGCGCAACGCACCAACTTGCCGCAAGATCGTGGACCTTCCATGTCGTTCCCGCGAAGGCGGGAACCCAGCGTCTTTGAAAGCCGCTGGGTCCCCGCTTTCGCGGGGACGACAACGTTTGCCGGCAATCTGGCACGAAACGCGCGCTGTCGCGAGGTGTGCAACGATTCTGGACGCCGCGCCGATGCGCTGTCCAACAAATCTTTTGGATGCAGCGCGATAAGGCTTTTCGATGACGAAGGCAAGCGATGCTTGCCTTCGGGACCCGAGACGGCCGCCGTCAGGCGTCGCGGTCCGTATCGTGGTCCGTGTTGTGGTCCGTGTTGTGGTCCGTATGGCCGCCGGTCTCGCCGCCGCCGTTCTGCGCGGCGACATTGGCCATCGGCATCGCCTTGTCCTCGCCCGCTTCCGCGCAGAACGCGGCCACCACGCCGACCGTCAGCGCGATCACCGACTCCGACAGTTCCAGCCCCGCGCCGGTGCGCCACGATGCGACGATGTCCAGCGACGGCGGATGGCTGTCGATGTCGACGATGGTCAGCGTGCCATCCTCCAGTTCGCGGCGCACCAGCACCGGCGGCACCGCGCCGATGCCGAAACCCTCGCCGATCAGCCGCGTCATCGCCGCGACCGAATTGACGCAGCTGATGCGCGGGGACTCCACGCCGTTCAGGTGGAACAGGCTGAGGATGTCCTGATGCGGGCGCGAGTTCTTGACGAAGGTGATCACGCGTTCGCCGGCGAGGTCGTCCAGCGAGCGATACGGCCGGTCATAGGCCGAGCCCTTGGCGACGATCCAGCGGATCGGATACTTGGCCAGCTCGATATTGCGCACGGTTTCCACGCGCAGCAGGTCGGTCTGGAAGATGATGTCGAGATAGCCCTTCTGCAGCTGGTCGCACAGGTTCAGCGCGGCATCGGCGGTCAGCTCGATTTCCAGCGCCGGGTAGGCCTCCATCACGCGGCGGACCACCGACGACAGCCAGGTATGGATGACCGAATCCATCGCACCGATGCGCAATCTCCCTTCGCTGACGCGTGTGGAATCGATCGACTGGCGCAGCCGATGCATCGTGTTGACCATGCGCTCGGCATATTCGAGCACCTGCTGGCCCTGCGGGGTCAGCGATACGCCGCGCGAGTCGCGCAGGAACAGCTTGACGCCGAGGTCTTCCTCCAGAACGGCGATGCGGCTGGAAATCGAGGCCTGGGTGGTGAACAGTTTTTCCGCGGTCAGCCGGAAGCTTCGCAAACGGGCGACCCAGACGAACGTCTCGAGAAAGCGCAGGTTCATGTCGACAGGGATTGGAGTCAGGGACGA
>NZ_AMPR02000308.1:0-2653 GCF_000307735.3 Cupriavidus sp. HPC(L)
ACTGAAGCGCCCGGTCGGCCGCGACGTCAGTCCGCCGCTGCCTGCATGCCGCGATAGACGCCAGGCCGCAGCCCGGTCCAGCGCCGGAACGCCCGATGGAAGGCGCCAGGCTCGGCAAACCCCATCTCGGCCGCGATCTCGGTGATCGGCAGATCGGTATGGCTCAGCGCCTCGATCGCCAGGTCCCGCCGCAATTCGTCCTTCAGCTGCTGATAGGTGGCGCCCTCCTCCATCAGGCGTCGTCGCAACGACGAAGCGGACAGGTGCAGCGCCGACGCCAGCGCCTCGAAGGTCGGCCACACGTCCGGCCGCGACTGCCGCAGCAGCCGGCGCACGCGCGCCACCACGCTGCTGCGGTCCGAATACTTGACCACCACGTTGTGCGGCGCGTCGCGCAGGAACGCCTTGACGCTGCGCTCGTCGTGCCGCACGGGATGGTCCAGCCACGCGGCGTCGAAGACCAGCGCGGTGCCGGGCGCGTCGAAGGCGAGCTGGCGCGAATACATGACGCGGTACTCGGCGCTGTAGTCTGGTTCTGGATAGCGGAACGCGGCCAGCCGCACCGGCACGCGCCGCCGCGCCAACCAGCACATCAGTCCGTGCAGCATGATCAGCAGCGTCTCCTGCGCGAACACGCCGGGCCGGCGGCCCGACGGCTCGGTCAGCACCAGCGCGGCACGCTGCGGCCCGCCGGCGGTGGCATTGCCCTCGTAGCGGCGCAACAGCTGCACGCCGATATCGTCGAGCAGCACGCCGAAGCCGCGCGCGACCCGATCCAGGCCCTGCCCCAGCGTGCGGCTGCCGGCCACCGCATGGCACAGCAGCGCGAAGCTGCCGGGCTTCATCGCGCGCGAGTCCTGGCCGAAGAACTCGTCGCCCAGCGCCGCCGACACCCCCAGCCACAGCGCCCCGTAGCTGGCCGCCGATACCCGCGCCTGCGGCACCGCCAGCATCGCGGGCGCGATACCGGCGGCGCGCAGCACCGGCTCGGCATCGATGCCGCGCGAGCGCAGGCCGGAGATCGCATGGTGGACGAAGCAGATCGCGACACTACCTTTTTCCATCGGTACGCAGGGCAACAACGGGACGCAACAGCAAAGGCATGGAGACGGTCCGTGGGGTTCGGTGAGGTTCGCTGAATTGGCGCGGCCACGGCGACGGTCGTTTCGAGGACACCGCCGGCAGTGGCAAATCAGTTCAGCGCAGTTGACGGATTTTGGCATAGCGCGCGCCGGCATCGGCTTTCTACACTGCCGTCAATCTCGCTCGCCCGACCACCCAACGACAGCGCCATGTACAGCGAATACACCGAGCAGCAACGAATGATCCGCGACACCGCGCGCGCCTTCGCCGAGGAACGTCTGAAGCCTAACGCCGCGCAATGGGACCGCAGCGGACAATTGCCCGACGAGATCGTCGCCGAGATGGGCGCGCTCGGCCTGCTCGGCATGATCGTGCCCGAGCAATGGGGCGGCACCTATACGGACTACATCGCCTACGCGCTGGCGATCGAGGAGATCGCCGCCGGCTGCGCGGCTTGCGCGACGCTGATGAGCGTGCACAGCTCGGTCGGCTGCGGCCCGATCCTGCACTACGGCACCGAAGCGCAGAAGGATCGCTATCTGCCGGCGCTGGCCAGCGGCGAGCTGATCGGTGCGTTCTGCCTGACCGAGCCGCAGGCCGGCTCGGAGGCCCACAACCTGCGCACACGCGCCCGTCCGGCCGATGACGGCTGGGTGCTGTCTGGCAACAAGCAGTTCGTCACCAACGGCCAACGCGCCGGCATCGCAATCGTCTTTGCCGCGACCGAGCCGGAACGCGGCAAGCGCGGACTGTCGGCCTTCCTGGTGCCGACCGACACGCCGGGTTTCCATGTCCATGCCCCGGAGAAGAAGCTGGGCATCCGCGCCTCGGACACCTGCGCGATCACGCTGGAGGACTGCGTCGTGCCGCACGACGCGCTGCTCGGCGACACCGGCGAGGGCTTGCGCATCGCGCTGTCGAACCTCGAAGGCGGCCGCATCGGCATCGCCGCGCAGGCAATCGGCATCGCGCGCTCGGCCTTCGATGCCGCCTGCCGCTATGCCGGCGAACGCGTGCAGTTCGGCCGTCCGCTGCGCGAGCATGCGCCGATCGCCAACATGCTCGCCGACATGGCGACCGAGCTGAACGCGGCGCGCCTGCTGGTGCATCGTGCCGCGCGCATGCGCAGCGATGGCCAGCCCTGCCTGTCCGAAGCGTCCCAGGCCAAGCTCTATGCGTCCGAGCTGGCCGAACGGGTCTGCTCGAAGGCGCTGCAGATCCACGGCGGCTACGGCTACCTCGAGGACTACCCGGTCGAGCGCCACTACCGGGACGCGCGCATCACGCAGATCTACGAGGGCACCAGCGAGATCCAGCGGATGCTGATCGCGCGCTCGCTGTAGATCGGGCCCTCGCCCTCCCTTGCGACTTGCCTCGCCAGAACAAACCGACGGAGACACCATGACCAAACAGCCCGCCACCGAAACCGCGATTCCAACCGTCAAGCTGCTGATCAACGGCGAATGGGTCGAATCTGCCGCCACCGAATACCGCCAGGTCGTCAATCCGGCCACGCAGCAAGTGCTGGCGCGCGTGCCGCTGGCCACGCGCGCCGAGGTCGACGCGGCGG
>NZ_AMPR02000307.1:0-2677 GCF_000307735.3 Cupriavidus sp. HPC(L)
CTCTGCCGTCCCGCCAGCCGCGGCAGCGTGCCGTCGCGCAGCACCAGGCCGCGCGCGGCCAGCGCCTCGCGCAGGCCCAGGTACAGCATCGTCACGCCGTCGTCGTTGAAGCGCGAGGCCTGCGTGCCGTAGACCGGCATGTCCTCGGCGCGCGCATGCCATTGCTCGCGGTTGCGCTGCATCTGCTTGGCAACGTCGCGCCACGCGTCCTGCGCGCCCTTGCGGTCGAACTTGTTGATCGCGACGAAGTCGGCGAAGTCCAGCATGTCGATCTTCTCGAGCTGGCTGGCCGCGCCGAACTCGGGCGTCATCACGTACAGCGACAGGTCGACATGGGGCACGATCGCCGCGTCGCCCTGGCCGATGCCCGAAGTCTCGACGACGATCAGGTCGAAGCCGGCGACCTTGCAGGCCGCCAGCGCGTCCGGCAGTGCCCGCGACACCTCGCTGGCGGCGTCGCGCGTGGCCAGCGAGCGCATGTAGATCTGCGGGTGGTGGATCGCGTTCATGCGGATCCGGTCGCCCAGCAGCGCGCCGCCGGTACGCCGGCGCGACGGGTCGATCGAGATCACGGCGATGCGCAGGCCGTCCTGCTGGTCGAGCCGGAAGCGGCGGATCAGCTCGTCGGTCAGCGACGATTTGCCGGCGCCGCCGGTGCCGGTCACGCCCAGCACCGGGGTCGCGATGCCGGCGGCGTCGGCATGCAGCGCCGCGGCCAGCGCGGGATCGGCCTTGCCGTTCTCCAGCACGGTGATCCATTGGGCCAGCGCCCGGCGATCGCCGGCACGCAACGAATCGAGCGTCGCGGGGGCATGGCGCGACAGGTCGAAGTCGCAGCGCCGCACCATGTCGGCGATCATGCCGGCCAGGCCCATGCGCTGGCCGTCCTCGGGGCTGTAGATGCGCGCGACGCCGTAGTCCTGCAGCTCACGGATCTCGGCCGGCACGATCACCCCGCCGCCGCCGCCGAACACCTGGATATGGGCGCCGCCGCGCTCGCGCAGCAGGTCGACCATGTACTTGAAGTATTCGACGTGGCCGCCCTGGTAGCTCGACACGGCGATGCCCTGGACGTCCTCCTGCAGCGCGGCCGCGACGACTTCCTCGACCGAGCGGTTGTGGCCGAGGTGGATCACCTCGCAGCCTTGCGCCTGCAGGATGCGGCGCATGATGTTGATCGAAGCATCGTGGCCGTCGAACAAGGATGCGGCCGTAACGAAGCGGACCTTGTGGGTCGGCGCGCCGGCGGGCGCGGGTGCCGGCGCCACGGTAGCGGCCTCGGCTTCGGCGCCTGCCTTGCGCAGGTCTGACAGATCGGTCATGGTCTCCACCCGGTGAGGCCGGGACCGGCGGACAGACTGCGCCGCCGAAGCACCGGCCATCGCGTTGTGCGGCCATTGCTGGCCATATTGTCTGGGGTCGCCCGCACGGCGCAGCCGCCGGCGGGCCAGTCGATTGTAGGCCCATCCCGTCGGGCCTGACCAGCGGGCAGCAAACGGCACGTGACGCCCTCTGCCTTCGGCTACAATCCAGAACATCCGCCGGGACTCGGACCTCCGGTCGGCACAACAAAGGACACGCACCGCCGGCCGTGTCGACCTACTGAAGGGAGATTCCTATGCGGCATTGCGTGCCGTGGCTGCCGCGCCTTGCGCTGGTGGCGGGTCTGATCGGCCTGCCTGCCAGTGCCATCGCGTGGGACTACACGCCTGCGGCCATCTCGGGTCTGACCAGCCTGTACGGCTATCTGACCAACCAGAACGCCACGCTGGAGCGCGCCGCGGCCAAATACCCGTCGCTGCGCAACGACATCCAGCAGGTGCGCAATGCGTTCGACCGCCAGTATCCCGATGCGCTGGCGACGGTGACCCGGCTGTTCCAGGACATTCCGCTGCCCGCCGCCGATCGCGCCCGGCTGGCGACCAAGGTGCTGGAAATGGACCGCGAGGCGATGCAGTCGGCGCTGGCCTCGGAGCCCGCGATGCAGGCCTATCTGCAGCGCGTGCGCGAAAGCGCCCAGGGGGACATGGAGAAGGCCTCGCTGCAGCTGCTGCTGGCCGCGGTCTACGAGGACAAACCCGCCGCCGAACTGGCCTCGCCGATGGCCCGCAGCTACACCACCAAGGGCATCCGGCAGGCCGGCGCGATCGACCTGATGCTGCGCATGCCGCTGTCGTGGGAGCGCGATCCGGCCCGCGAAAAGCTGCTGCCGGACAACGCCATCTTTGCCTTCACCAGCCAGGGCGGCAACGGCCTGTCGACGATCGATCTGCTGGCGCGGCCGCTGCCGAAGGATGGCGCGAAGGACGGGGCCAAGGAAGCGGGGAAGGACGCTGCAAGCGCGGCGGCCGCCGCGCGCGCCACCGAGGAACTGAAGGCGCTGACCGGCGCCGGCGCCAAGGTGATCGCCCAGGGCACGGTCCGGCTGGCCAATCACCGCGCCAATTGGGCCAGTTTCTCCATCGCCAGCGACGGCGGCCGTCTGCAGTACGGCCGCGTCTGGTGGGTGCCGCTGCCGGAGGCCGGCCAGACCGCGGTGCTGCTGTGCCGCACGCCGTCGCTGCCGCCGCAGGCCGCCGACAACGAGCGGCAGCGGCTGGAACCGTTGTGGCAGGCGGTCGCCGCCACGCTGTCGACCGCGACGCCGGCGCGCTGAGCGCCGCCGCCTAGCGCGACA
>NZ_AMPR02000306.1:0-2720 GCF_000307735.3 Cupriavidus sp. HPC(L)
ATCGAGATCGATGGACAACAGCTGCGCTATCGCAATACGCCGCCGCAGTGGACCAACTTCGTCTGGCCCAATCCGCAGGGCACGCCGGGCGCGCGCATCACCGCGACGACCTTCGACGGCCGTACCGTCGAGGTGCTCAGCGAACCGGGCCGCTTCGGCCTGGAACGGCTGATCGCCACGGCCTCGCGCAAGCGTCGTCCGGATGGCGCCTTCGAGCTGTCGTGGACCCAGGGCGGCACTACCGTCGCGGTGGCGCTGCGCATCGTCAGCAGCCCGCAGACCACCACGGCCGCCGCGGACTCGCCGCAGGGACAAGGTCTGCGCGGCCTGAAGCTGCCGCCGGCGATTGCGGACGCCTCGGCGCCGGTCAGCACGACCGAGGCGGCACAGCCCGCCGCGTCGGCACCGGTTGCGCAATCCGGCGCGCCCGTCGCGCAATCCGGCGCCACCGTGCGTGCAGGAGGTGCGCAATGAGCCAGGCAGCGCAATTGCAGCTCGCGTACTTCGGCAAGCTTCCGTCGCGCGGGGATTTCGTCAAGAGCCCGAACCAGACCCAGCTGCTCGATACGCTCGATCGCTGGCTGTCGCAGGCGATGGAAATGCTGGCCGAGGATCCGGGCTGGAAGACCGTCTATGACGCGTGGCAGCCGGTCCAGTTCGCCTTCCTCGGTTCGCAGAGCCGGCTGGCGATCGCCGGCACGGTGATGGCCAGCAACGACCAGTCGTCGCGCCGCTTCCCCTTCCTCGCCGCCGCCGCGCTGGAGATCGACCAGCCGCTGCCGTTCATCGCGCGCAGCCCGCTGGCGCTGACCCGGCTGTGGACACGCGCCAGCCATCAGATGCAGGAACTGGTTTCCGCCCCCGATCCGGCCGAAGGGCTGCGCAATCTGGCGCAGACCCAGTTCGCGGTCGAGATCGGCGCGGGCGCGCAGGCCTACGATGCCAGCTTCAAGGACTTCATCGAATTCCAGACGGTGGCCGGCCTGGAGCAGATGCTGCGCGCCGACGGGCAGACGCTGTGCCTGCGCCGCACGCTGGTCGCGCTCGGCATCCTGCTCGAACCGGTGATGAGCGCCGGCACCTCGCGGCTGGACAAAGGCTTGACGTTGCCGTTGCCGTCCGACCCGGTCTATCGCAGCCTGGTGGCCAGTTTCTGGCTCGATCTGGTGTCGGGCTTCCTGAAGCGCGGGGACTTCGAGCTGTCGCTGTTCCTGGGCCGCGTGGGTAACGAGGGTGCAAGACAAGGCGGCCGCAGCGAACGCCTGGTGATCGGCTTCAACGGCGCCTCGTCGCGCACGCTGCACGGCATCATGTCGCCGCTGGCGTACGGCGAAGTCAATATCGACATCGACGACCCGCAGTGGGTGGACCAGCATGCCGGCTCGCGCTATGGCGTCGCCAAGCTGGCCAGCTATCTCGAGCAGCCGCAGCTGTCGCTGCGCGCGGCGCTCGACACCTTCCGCGAAGTCTTCATCGGAGAATGATCATGCGTTCGGTTTTCCCGGCCTGCCGCGCTGTTGCGCTGGCGACGGCCCTGACCTGGCTGCTGGCGGCGCCCGCCTCCGCCCAGACGCCTGCCGGCGCGGAGGCGGCGGCGGGCCGCGTGGTAGCCGGCGGCGCGGTGCCGGACGAGGCCACCAAGGCCGAGGTGCTCGCACGGCTGCGCGAGCTGTATGGCGCGGCCAATGTGGTCGACCAGATCGAGGTGGGCGGCGTGGTGTCGCCGCCGAACTGGACCGCGAACGTGCAGAAGGTGCTGTCGCCGCAGATCAAGCAGGTCAAGCGGGGTCAGCTGAGCATCGACGGCACGCAGATCGCGCTCTATGGCGACGTCGCCGACGAGGGGCAACGGCAACAGCTTGCCACGATGATGTCCAGCGGACTCGGGCAGAACTACACGATCAAGAATGGTCTGCGCGTGCCGGCCTCGGGCCAGGATCTGCTGGACCGTACGCTGGCGAACCGGATCATCGAATTCGAGACCGGCAGCGCCACGCTGACGCCGAAGGGCCGCGTGATTCTCGACGAGATGGCGGCGGTGCTGCCAAAGCTGTCGGGACGCAAGATCGAGATCGTCGGCCACACCGACAATTCGGGCAGCCGCGCGCTCAATCTGGCGCTGTCGCAATCGCGCGCGGAAACGGTCAAGAGCTATCTGGCCGGCAAGGGCATCGAGCCGTCGGTGCTGTCGGCGGTCGGCGTCGGCCCGGATCAGCCGATCGCGCCGAACGACAAGGAAGAGAACCGGGCGCGCAATCGGCGCATCGAGTTCAGGGCGAGCCAGTAAGGCGTTGATCGACGATTTGCTTGTCGTCCCCGCGCAGGCGGGGACCCAGTGGCTTGATCCATTGCTGGCAGCCGTGCAGGTCGCTGGGTCCCCGCCTGCGCGGGGACGACAGGTTGTTGGCTGCGCGGCGGGCTGACTCAGCTGCTGGAATCGCTCTCCGCGTCCGGCATCACGCCCAGCAACTCCTCGATCTGCGACAACGTCGCATCGTCCTTCACGACGGTGCGCAGCCACGCGTGCAGCGGCATCTCGCCCCACTTGGCGGCGCGCGCGGCGAGATAGGCGACCGGGCTGTGCGGCTCGGTACGGCGGAAGAAATCGGCGACTTCGCGTAGTTGCGCCAGCGCCTGCTGACGCGTGCGGATCGGGCCGCTGGCCGCGGCGGCGCCCTGCCCGACCGCTGCCGGTGCTTCGACACGGCCGACGGCCGTCG
>NZ_AMPR02000305.1:0-2742 GCF_000307735.3 Cupriavidus sp. HPC(L)
CCGGATCGAGACCAGCCTGCCAACTATCGTCATGGAGGACATTGGTGAACCGGAGGCAGTGCGATTGCCCACTGTCGATCCGCGCCAGCTGGCCTACCTGATCTACACCTCCGGCTCGACCGGCACGCCTAAGGGCGTCGCCGTCGAACACGGCCCCCTGGCGATGCACTGCCACGCCACCGTCGAGCAGTACGGCATGGGGCCGGACGATCGGGAATTGCACTTCCTGTCGTTCAACTTCGACGGTGCCCACGAGCGCTGGCTGGTGCCGCTGATCGCCGGCGCCCAGCTGGTGCTGCGCGACGACACCCTGTGGAGCGCCGAGCAGACGCTCGAAGTGATGGCACGCGACGGCGTGACCAATGCCGGCTTCCCGCCCGCCTATCTGCTTCGGCTGGCTGAAGCGGCGACGGAAACGGTGCCGCTCCGGCTACTGTCCTTCGGCGGCGAAGCGATGTCGCGCGAGGCCTTCGCCCGCATCAAGCAGAAGTTCCAGGCCGGTACGCTGATCAATGGTTATGGGCCGACCGAGGCCGTGGTCACCCCGTTGGCCTGGGTCGGACAGCACGACACCGACTGCTCCAGCGCCTACGTGCCGATCGGCAAGCCGGTGGGCGACCGCACCGCCCACGTGCTCGACGCCGACCTGAACCCGGTGCCGCTAGGCCTGGGCGGCGAGCTGTATATCGGCGGGCTCGGGCTGGCCCGCGGCTATGTCGGCAAACCGGGCCTGACCGCGGAACGTTTCGTCCCCGACCCCTTCGCGCCAGGCGCCCGCATGTACCGCACCGGCGATCTGGTCCGGCGTTGCCGCGACGGCAACATCGAATACATCGGCCGGCTCGACCACCAGGTCAAGATCCGCGGCTATCGCATCGAACTGGGCGAGATCGAGGCGCGGCTGCGCGCGCATGCAAGCGTGCGGGAAGCCGTTGTGCTGGCGCACGACGGTCCGGTTGGGAAGCAGCTGGTCGCCTACGTAGTTGCCGGCCAGGATGCAGGCGATATCTCCGCCGCGCTCCGCGCCTATCTGGAAGGCTGCCTGCCCGCCTATATGGTCCCGTCGCACATCCTCGTGCTGGATCGGCTGCCCGTGACGACCAATGGCAAGCTGGACCGCCGCGCGCTTCCCGAGCCGGTGTGGGAAGCCAAAGGCTACGTCCCGCCGCGCGACGATATCGAAACCTTGCTCGCCGAGGTCTGGCAGGACGTCCTCGGGGTCGAGCGAGTCGGTATCACCGACAATTTCTTCGAGCTCGGCGGCGATTCGATCCTGTCGATCCAGGCGGTCAGCCGAGCCCGTCGAGTAGGCCTGCGCTTCACGCCCAAAGACCTGTTCCTGCATCAGACCGTGCAGGCGCTGGCGCAGGTCGCCACGCGCGACGAAGCACACCATGCCGTCGAGGACACCCCCACCGGCGAGGTGCCGCTGCTGCCGATCCAGCAGGCGTTCTTCGAGACCGCGATACCGCAACGCCACCACTGGAACCAATCGGTGCTGTTGCACCCTCGGACTCCACTGGACCGCGACGCATTGCGGCAGGCGCTCCATGCCGTGATCCGCCATCACGATGGGCTGCGGCTTCGGTACCTGCAGACCGATGGGCAGTGGCGCCAGCACTACGCGGAACCCATCGAAGACGAGGTCCTGTGGCAGCAAGAGATCGCCGGCATCGATGCAATCAGCGAACACTGCGACCGCGCACAACAAAGCCTGGATCTGCAACACGGTCCGCTGCTCCGCGCACTTCACCTTCGGCTGCCGGACGGCGGTGAGCGGCTGTTGCTGGTCGTCCACCACCTGGTGGTCGATGGCGTCTCCTGGCGGATTCTGCTGGAGGACCTGCAGCAGGCGTACCGCCTCGCGAGGGACGGGCAGCCGATCGCCCTGCCGCCCAAGACCGCGTCGTACAAGGCCTGGGCACAGGCGTTGGTGCGGCACGCGAGTTCGGACGAGTTGATCCAGCAGGCCGACTACTGGCGTGCCCAGCAAGGGCCCGAATTGCCGTGCGATCACGCCGTCGACGAGGATCGGATGGCCGACGCCGCCACGCTGACGCTGCAGTTGTCTGCTGCCCAGACGCAGCGGCTGCTCAAGCGCGCCCCATCGGCGTATCGCACGCAGATCAACGACCTGCTGCTGAGCGCGCTCGCGCGAGCCGTCGGACATTGGGCCGGCGTGGACAGAGCCGCCCTCTTCCTGGAGGGACATGGCCGCGGGGCGTTGTTCGACAACGTCGATATCGGCCGCACGATCGGCTGGTTTACCAGCCTGTTCCCCGTCGTTCTGCCGGTGCTCGACGACACCGGCAACAGCATCAAGGCGGTCAAGGAGACGCTGCGCGGCATCCCCGATCACGGGCTCGGCTATGGCTTGCTGCGGCATCTGGGGCCGCAGTCGATCCGCGATGAACTCGCTGCGCTCCGCTTGCCTCGCATTACGTTCAACTACCTGGGCCAGCTCGATGCCAGCGCAGGCGACGCGGCCCTGTTCGATCGCGCCGCCGAATCGCCGGGTCAACCCGTCTCGCCGGAAGCCCCGCTCGGCAACTGGATCACGATCAACGGTCAGGTGAGCGGCGGCGTGCTGTCGCTGGCGGTCAGCTTCAGCACCGCCCACTATCGTCACGAGACCATCGCCTCGCTGGTAGAGGCCTATCGCGGGGCGTTGGAGACGACCATCGACCATTGCGTCAGCGTGCCGCCCGGCGCGCTGACGCCGTCCGACGTGCCGCTCGCGGG
>NZ_AMPR02000304.1:0-2750 GCF_000307735.3 Cupriavidus sp. HPC(L)
CCGAGAGCGCGCGCCGGGCGCTGGACCTGTTCGCCGGCGCCGCGCGCCACGATGCCGATGCGCCGCCGGGCGGCTTTGCCGCGATCGCCGCCTTCCTCGAGCGCTCGGTGCCGCAGGCCGATCAGCAGAAGGCGGCCGACGTGCTGCTGAAGATCCTGAACGGCTCGATGTGGGAGCTGTGGCAACTGGCGCGCGAACGCGCCGAACTGCCGGTGGTCGCCAACAGCGCGCAGAGCGGCGCCTTCCTGCAGCAGGCGATCAACGCGCTGTCGGACAGTTTCTTCTACGTGGCGCCGGTGTTCCTGCAGCTGGACGACTTCCAGGAGGTCAAGGCCAGCGTGTTCCAGATGACCCGTGCGCCTGGCAAGAACATCGTGTATCTTGGCTGCCTGCTGCTGGTGCTGGGCGTGTTCGCGATGCTGTATATCCGCGAGCGCCGCGTGTGGGTCTGGGTCAAGGACGCCAAGCCGGATGCCAAGCCGGATGCCAAGCCGGACGCCGATCCGAGCGATGCGTCGCAACGGGCCGCCGGCAGCCATGTGCTGATGGCAATGTCGACCCAGCGGCGCACCCTGGACTTCGAGAAGGAATTCGCCGCGCTGCGCGAGGACGTGCAGCGTGCCGCGGCGGCAGCGCAGGACGCGCCGCCAGCGGCGCCGGCGACACGGTAGGGATTTCGTCATGTCTTCCAATTCTTCCAAGCTGCACGCCCCCGCCAACCCCACGGCGAACCAGGGGCAGATCCCGGCGGCAGCGGACACCTCGTATCTGGAGCCCTCGTTCCTGCGCCGGCTGTCGTGGCTGGACTGGCTCTATGCGCTGCTGCTGGTGGTCGGCGCCGGCGTCGGGCTGGCGCGCTATGGCCAGTGGATGGACGGCTACGACAAGGCGGTGCTGATCGGCGCGGTGCCGACCTTTGCGCTGCTGGGCTGGCACTGGAAGCCGGTTCGCGCGCTGATGGCGGGCCTGGCCGTGCTGGCGCTGCTGGCCGTGCAGCTGTACCAGGGCGAACTGGCGCGCGCCGAGCAGGCCTTCCTGCTGAAGTACCTGCTGTCGAGCCAGTCCGCGATCCTGTGGATGTGCGCGCTGGTGTTCCTGTCGACGCTGTTCTACTGGGGCGGCCTGCTGGCGCGCTCGCAAACGGGCTACGGCATCGGCCACAAGCTGGCGTGGGCGGCGGTCGTGCTCGGCTTTACCGGCATGCTGGTGCGCTGGTACGAGTCCTACCTGATCGGTCCCGATATCGGCCATATCCCGGTGTCGAACCTGTACGAAGTGTTCGTGCTGTTCGTGCTGATCACGACGCTGTTCCACCTGTACTACGAGGGCCGCTACCGCACCGGCGCGCTGGGCCCGTTCGTGATGCTGGTGGTGTCGGCGGCCGTCGGCTTCCTGCTGTGGTACACGGTCAGCCGCGATGCGCACGAGATCCAGCCGCTGGTGCCGGCGCTGCAGAGCTGGTGGATGAAGATCCATGTGCCGGCCAACTTCATCGGCTACGGCACCTTCGCGCTTGCCGCGATGGTCGCGGTGGCCTATCTGCTGAAGCAGCGCGGCATCCTGGCCGAGCGCCTGCCCGCTCTGGAGCTGCTCGACGACGTCATGTACAAGGCGATCGCGGTCGGCTTCGCCTTCTTCACCATCGCCACGATCCTGGGCGCGCTGTGGGCGGCCGAGGCCTGGGGCGGCTACTGGAGCTGGGACCCCAAGGAAACCTGGGCGCTGATCGTCTGGCTGAACTACGCGGCCTGGCTGCACATGCGGCTGATCAAGGGCCTGCGCGGCGCGATGGCGGCCTGGTGGGCGCTGATCGGCCTCTTGATCACGACCTTCGCCTTCCTGGGCGTCAACATGTTCCTGTCGGGGCTGCACAGCTACGGCGAATTGTGATCGACAGCACCCTTTCAGGGTGACAAAGCGAGGAAACCTGCCCTTTCGGGCAGGTTTTTTTTATTGGAAAGGGAATAAAACGGCGCCTGACGGTGTTTACTGGGAAACACGGCGCCGGTGGGCGGCGCCGACTTTTCCTGGAGACAGACATCATGACCCTCTCGCGCCTTACCGCTTCCGGTCGTCTTGCGCTTCCCGTCACCGCCACCGTCACCATTGCCGCCGCCGTCCTGCTGACCGCCTGTTCCGGCATGGGCATGGGCTCGGGCAGCAGCAGCGCCAGCGCCAGCAGCACGGCCAGCACCACCGGCAACATGCCGCCGACCGTCAAGGTCAGCAACGGCGTACTGACCGATCCGCAAGGCCTGACGCTGTACACCTTCGATCGCGATACCGCGGGCAGCGGCAAGAGCGTCTGCAACGGACAATGCGCGGTCAACTGGCCGCCGCTGCTGGCCCAGCCCGGCACCTCGGCGACCGGCCAGTACACGATCATCACGCGCGACGACGGCAGCCGCCAGTGGGCCTATCGCGGCAAGCCGCTGTACCGCTTCGCCAAGGACACCAAGCCGGGCGACCGCACCGGCGACAAGGTGATGAACGTGTGGCACATCGCCACCCCGTAAGGCACCGTCAAGCGTCGTGAGGCGTCGTGAGGCGTCGGCCACGGGCGGCGTGGCCCGTCGCACCAAACACCGGCCAGCCGGTCCAAGTTGAGCCGGCCCGGCATGGCCCGCGGGGCCGCCCGGCGCGCCGGCGCTCCGCCAAGCAAGGAACGACGATGTGGATTCCCTCTCCGAAATGGCTGCGCGGCGACGACATTCCGCCCAGCGAGATCACGCCGCCCGAGGCGTTCGCCG
>NZ_AMPR02000303.1:0-2763 GCF_000307735.3 Cupriavidus sp. HPC(L)
GCGCGGCCGCGGCATCCGGGTCGTCGACGGAATTCAGGTACAACGCGCTCGCATAGCGCATGTCGGCGTTCGGCGCGAGGCGCAGGCCTTCGTCCATGGTCTCGCGGCCCAGCGCCGGCAGCCCGAGATCGCGATAGGCCCGTGCCAGCGTGTAGCGTGTCCACGGTGCGTCGGGGGTCAGCCGCAGCGCTTCCTCGAGTCGGGCGATGGCCGGGCTCGCGCGGCGCTCGGCCAGCAGCTGGTCGGCCTGCCGCGTCAGCAGCTCGGCGCGCAGTTGGCGCAGCGTCTGCGCATTGGCCGGCGATGTCTGCAGGCGCGCCTCGGTGGCGGACAGCAGTGGATCGATCTCGGCCCCGCGGCCGTTGTTCTGCAGCAGCGTCACCAGCCGGCGCAGCGCGCCGGGGTCGGGCGTGCGGCCGGCGAGCTGCTGGCGCAGCAGCGTCTCGGCCTCGGCCTCACGCTGCTGCGCGACCAGCGCGTCGGCCAGGATCACCAGCGCATCGGCGTTGTCCGGTTGGCGAGCCAGCGCCTGTCGGGCCAGCGTTTCGGCTTCGCCGGGCTTGCCCTGCGTGCCGGCCAGCCGCGCACGGGCGATGGTGCCCCAGAACGTCGCGGTGTCCAGCAGGCTGCGCCATTTGTTGCGCTGCTCGGGATCGAGCTGCAGCGCGCGCGAAAACAGCGCGCGCGCCTCGTCGTGCCGGCCCTCGCGCAGCCGCACCAGCCCGAGGCCGCCGACCACCTCGGCATCGTTGCCGCGCGTGCGCATCGCCTGCTCGAAAGCCGCCTGCGCTTCGGCAAGATTGCCGCGCTCGAGCTGCCGCAGGCCCCGCTGGCGTGCCTGGTAGGCGGGATCGGCCAGCATGCGCCGATGCGCTTCGCGCTTGCGGTCGAGCTCGGCCAGCGTCTGCCGCGCGATGTCGTCGTCGGGCACTTCCTGCAGATAACGCTCGAACCAGACCGCGTAAGCCGGATCGTCGCTGACGCGATACAGCGTGCGGCGCCAGATATCGAGCGCGGTCTTGCGGTCGGCGTCGGTGCGCTGGCTCAGCCGATACAGCAGATCGAGACCTTCGGCGCGCGTGGCGGGGCGGTCGGTCAGCAGATCCCCCAGCACCAGCGCGAGGCGGGCGTCGTCTGGCCGCTGCGCCAACTGCCGGCGCAGTTCCGCGATCGCGCGCGGACGGCCCGCGTCGGTGCCGGCCAGGATGCGGTAGTAGTCGATTCCCAGCTCGCCCTGCGGCGGCCCGTCGGGAAACAGCTTCTGCAGGCGTTCGAGCGCTTCCTTCTCGTTGCCGCCGCGCGCGAGCATGCGCACCGTTGCCATTTCGCGCTTGTCCTGCGTGGCGATGCGATAGCTGTCCTCGAGCTCGCGCGTGGCCGGGTGCTTCGGATGGTGCTGGCGCAGGCGCTGCAGGATCCGTTGTGCTTCGGCAGGGCGGTTCGAACGCAGCTCGATCTGCGCCAGCAACAGCAGCGCATCGGGCTGCTGCGGCTCGATCGTCAGGATCTTGTCGAGCGCGCCGCGCGCCAGATCGGCGCGGTTCTTGGCCTCCCACATGCGCGCCGACGACAGCAGGCGCGCCAGCTCCGCGTTGATGGAAGGGGCGACGGCGGGCGCAGCGGCGGTCTGCGCGGTGGCCGGCAGCGCGGGAACGAGCAGCACCGCGGCGGCGGGGATCAGCGGCGAGCGGGGCATGTCGCGGTCCAGGCCGGCGTCAGCGCGCCATCGGCTTCGAAACGGTACAGGCCATCGAGATGGCCGAGCGCGAACAGCGCCAGCACCTGGCTGTAGTAGCCCAGCGGCTGTTCGGCGGCCAGCTTGCGCATCCGCTCCACCTGCCGCTGCGCGGCGCCAGCTTCGCCGAGCGCGGCCAGATACGGCGCGACCGCGGCGGAAAAGCCAGCATTGCCGGAGTTCGGCCCGACGGAGCCGGAGCGCGTATCGACGCGTTCGGGCGGGTGTCCCTGTGCGATGGTGTAGTCCGCCATCGGCCGATAGGTCTTCAGCAGCGGCGCGCGCAAGGGGTCCTGCGGCGACAGCATGCCGGCCCACAGATAGACGCGGATCGCGTTGTAGGCGCCTTCCGCCCGCGTCTGCTGGTCCGGACGGAAGCCCGGTTTGGCGCCGCCGTGATATTCGACCCAGTCCGGCGAAAAGCCGCGCGGCGCGGTATCGAGCAGCAGACGCGCCGAACTGGACAGCAACTGCGCCCATTCCGGCTGTTGCGGCCACAGCGTGGCGAAGCGGCGCATCAGCTGCGGCGGCACATAGCTCGGATTGAGCCGCCACAGCGTCGGCGAAGGATGAAAGCCCACCGGGCCGGGCAGCAGCGTGCGGCCCAGCCCCGGCAGCAGCGCGCTTTCACGCTGCAGCACCTGGCGCGCGATCACGGTGCCGAGCGCGGTGTAGCGGCGCTCCTGCCAGAGCCGGCCGGCCTCGAGCAGCGCATAGGCGATCCACAAATCGGCGTCGGAGGCGGGGTTGGTGTCGAGCACGCCCCAGCTTTCCGGCTTGCCGCCGGCCGCCTCGCGCTTGCCCCAGATCCACGCAGGCAGGCGCGAAGCGAGGTCGCCTTCGGCCAGGTTGTTCTCGGTCCAGGCCAGCAGCCGCTCGAACGTTGGCCGGTCGTTGGCGACCAGCGCGAAGAACAGCGCATAGGCCTGTCCCTCGGACACCGTGGTCTGCTGCGGCGTGCTGGCGTCGATCACGCGGCCGTCGGCGCTGACCGTGTCGCGCTTGAAGCTGTCCTAGGCGGGCCAGGG
>NZ_AMPR02000302.1:0-2766 GCF_000307735.3 Cupriavidus sp. HPC(L)
GGCCTCGCTCGCGCTGCTCGCTGCCACCGCGTGGCTGCCGCTGGCGCATGCGCAGGGCGTCGCGGTCGACGCGCCGCCGGCCCCCGGGGCGGCGGTACAGGCTGCCGTCCCCGACGGCGGCACCACCGAGTTCAAGCTCGCCAACGGCATGCGCGTGATCGTCAAGGAAGACCATCGCGCGCCCACGGTCGCCCATCAGGTCTGGTATCGCGTCGGCGGTATCGACGAGGTCAGCGGCACCACCGGCGTGGCCCATATGCTCGAACACATGATGTTCAAGGGCACGCCCAAGGTCGGGCCGGGCGAGTTCTCGCGGCAGATCGCCGCGCTCGGCGGCCGCGAGAACGCGATGACCAATCGCGATTTCACGATGTACTTCCAGCAGATCGCCAAGCAGCATCTGCCGCGGATGATGGAGCTCGAAGCGGATCGCATGGCCAACCTGGTGATCCGCGCCGAGGACTTCGAGCGCGAGATGAAGGTCGTGATGGAAGAGCGCCGGCTGCGTACCGACGACTCCCCGCGCGGCACCGTCTACGAACAGCTGCTGGCCACGGTCTATACCAGCGCCGGCTATCGCCATCCGGTGATCGGCTGGATGAACGACCTGGTCAATATGCGCGTCGACGACGTCAGCGCCTGGTATCGCGAGTGGTACGTGCCGAACAACGCGATCCTGGTCGTGGCCGGCGACGTCAATCCTGCCGAGGTACGCGCGCTGGCCGAACGCACCTACGGCAAGCTCAAGCCGCGTGCGCTGCCGGTGCGCAAGCCCCAGATCGAGCCGCCGCAGAAGGGCGTCAAGCGGATCTGGGTCAAGGCGCCCGCCGAGAATCCCTATCTGGTGCTGGCCTACAAGGTGCCGCGGCTGCGCGACGTCGAAAAGGACATCGATCCGTATGCGCTCGAGGTGCTGGCCGCCGTGCTCAACGGCTACGACAATGCACGGCTGACGCGCGACCTGGTTCGTACGCAGCGGCTGGCCGACGACGTCAACGTCGGCTACGACGGCATCAATCGCGGCGAGTCGCTGTTCGTGCTCGACGGCACGCCGGCCAACGGCCATACCACCGAAGAGATCGAGCGCGCGTTGCGCCAGCAGATCGAACGGATCGCGCGCGAAGGCGTGTCCGACGAGGAACTGCGGCGCGTCAAGGCGCAGGTCGTGGCAGGACAGATCTACAAGCGCGACTCGGTGTTCGGCCAGGGCATGGAGATCGGCGTGGCGGAGATCGCCGGCATCTCGTGGCAGCAGCTCGACCGCATCCTCGAGCGGATCAAGCAGGTCACGCCGGATCAGGTCAAGACGGTGGCGGGCAAATACTTCAGCGAGGACAACCTGACCGTGGCGACGCTGCTGCCGCAGCCGATCGATCCCAACCAGCCCAAGCCCCAGGCCCCGTCCGGCCTGCGCCACTGAGGACCGCCGATGTTCGCCATCGATTCGCTTCCGTTTTCCCGTCCCGCGGCGCGCGCGCGCCAGGCGCTGACGATCGCCGCCGGCCTGCTGGCGGGCCTTGGCGCCGCTACCGTGCAAGCGGCCATTCCGATCGAACACTGGACCGCGTCGACCGGCGCCCGCGTCTATTTCGTGCGCAGCCCGTCGATTCCGATGCTCGACATCAACGTCGATTTCGATGCCGGCAGCCGCTATGACCCCGCCGGCAAGGCGGGGCTGGCAACGCTGACGGCGGCGCTGCTCGACAAGGGCACGGGCGCCGTGGACGGTCAGCCGGCGCGCGACGAAGCGCAGATCGCCGACGCCTTCGCCGATACCGGCGCCAGCTTCGGCGGCGCGGCCGGCGGCGACCGCGGCGGCATCGGGCTGCGTACGCTGACCTCCAATCCGGAGCTGACGCAGTCGGTCACGCTGGCCGCGCAGCTGATCAAGGCACCGACCTTCCCCGAGGCCGTGGTCGCACGCGAGAAGGAACGGATGATCGCGGCGATCCGCGAGGGCGATACGCGCCCTGGCGTGATCGCCGACAAGCTGCTGTCCAAGGCCATCTACCCGAACCACCCGTACGGCATGTCGGCCACCGCCGAATCGGTGGCGTCGGTGACGCGCGCCGACCTGGAGCGCTTCTGGCGCGCCAACTACGCGGCCTCGCGCGCGGTCGTCACGCTGATCGGCGCGATCGATCGCCGCCAGGCCGAACAGATCGCCGAGCTGCTGACGCGCGGGCTGCCCAACGGCGCCGCGCCGCCGGAGATGCCGGCGGTAAAGATGGACATCGGCGCCAGCGTGCAGCGCGTCCCGCATCCCGCGCAGCAGGCCACGGTCGTGCTGGGCCAGCCGGCTATCGCGCGCGGCGACCCCGACTATTTCGCGCTGCTGGTCGGCAACTATGTGCTCGGCGGCGGCGGCTTCAGTTCGCGGCTGACCGAGGAGGTCCGCGAGAAGCGCGGCCTGACCTACGGCGTCGACAGCTATTTCGCGCCGTCCAAGCAGCCGGGACCGTTCGGCATCGGCCTGCAGACCAGCAAGGCGCAGACCGACGAGGCGCTCGCGCTGGTGCGGCAGGTGCTCAAGCGCTTCGTCGAGGAAGGGCCGACGCAGGCCGAGCTGAAGGCGGCCAAGGACAATCTGATCAACGGCTTCCCGCTGCGGATCGACAGCAACCGCAAGCTGCTGACCAACGTCGCGAATATCGGCTGGTACGGCCTGCCGCTGGATTATCTCGATACCTGGACCGCGCAGATCGCCAAGGTCGATCGCCAGCATGTCAGGCAGGCCTTCCAGCGGCATGTGCGCCCTGACGCGAT